>DAOWKM010000090.1 GCA_030643695.1 Dehalococcoidia bacterium
ACAGTCATGCTCAGGCTCTTGCTCACACTTACCATTCTTTGAGCCTCCGCACGGACCATTCAACAATCCCTTGGCACATTGGGTCATAGGGCAAATACCAGCGTACTGACCAAGCACACACTCACCGCACTGCATGCACTTCTCCCGAAATAGGCTGGGGCCTCCCCCCATATGTCCTATCGGATTGGTTGCTGGATAGATAGGTTTCGTCAGGCCATATTCATCCTCTAGCACGAGCTCCCTAACAACCTGAAGCCCATCGCCACAGCTCATCATCAAAATAGCATCGCAATCCTCAATCTGCTGGCGATATGGCTTCAGGCGCTCCTTGCTCCAAGGAGCATAGCAGGTGAACTCTCCAAAGGGTGGAGCAATGGCAGCTAGGATGTTCTTCCCGTGCTTAGAAAGAGTATCCGCCATTTCCTTTACCTCGGTCTCTCCGCCAGTGTGGAAAACTGTGGCGCAGCCACCACAGCCATACAGAACTATCTTCTCTTTACCGTCGAGAAGTCCTAAAATCTCAGCAATGGGCTTTTGTGTTTGTCCAATCATTAGTTTCCTTCCTTCTTTGATGTGTAGGCAGACTTAGCTGACTACCTTAGTCGTTAAGGTTATACCTCAAGCCAGGAGTGGGAATAGAGTGACTCACCGGTGAGAACCCTGACCGTCTTCACATATTTCACCTCTTCCTCACTCAATGAGGAAAGGTCTGGTTTTTCACCATCCATTACCTGATGCACTAGATTAATGAGTTCTGGTCTTCTACCTTTAGCTATATCTATTAGTTCAGAGTCAAAAGCATCAACTATAGCTGAATATAGCCCATACTTCATCAGCATCATCAGATAAGTCCGATTAAGATAAGGTCTGAGGTGGGTAGGGGTACCATTAGAGACATTAGATAGACCCCCAGTAGATTTACATCCGGGAGCAATATCCTGGAGCATGCTCATAAATTCCAGGCATGGCTTCACCTGGTTGGTATCTACATTGACCGCCGGGGTAACTATAGGGTCAAACCAAATATCCTCGTTAGGGATGCCCATCTCATTAGCTGTATATATAAGCTCAGCGGTAATAACCCCCCTTTCAGCAGCATCCCGAGGCATCCCCTCCCTCCCCCACAGCAGTCCTATCATAGAAGCATTGTATCTTTTGACGAAGGGCAATTCCTCCTCCATCCTGACCAGGGAGATAGAATTAATCAACGCCCTACCCTTATGCACCTTCAGCCCGGCTTCCATCGCCACTGGGTTGGTTGTATCCAAGGATAGGGGTAAACTAGTAACCTGCTGCACAGTGTCAACCATCCATGCCATGAACTCATCCCCACCCTTCCGGGCAGGACCAATGTTAATGTCAAGGTAATCTACGCCTGCCTCAGTCTCAGCCTTAGCTATTTTCTGAATGGGCTCAGGGTTTCTCTCTTTCATTGCTGCGCCGGCAATTTTTGTGGTGATATTTATATTTTCCCCGATGAGAATCATTTTCTCCTCCCTTATGCTTTCCATGTCTTGAGAAAGGCGGGGATATGAGACGCCTCTCTAGGACCAACTAGAACCTCCCAGCCTTTTAGTTCGTCCTCTATACCGCCACTTTCCGTAGCAGCATATCCCGGAATTATTAACTTGTGGTGTTTAACCTTATCCATAATCCCACTCTTCTTAACAAAGGCGGCAATAGCATCACCCACAAATGTGCCCGCTGCCCATGCTGTCATAACCGAAAGCCCATCAGTGTTCATAACCAGAAGATAGCTGGGAACCCGGCTGGTTTCTATTTCACCGGAGACAATAAAGTAGGTAAGAGAAAAGTTGGTAGTAATAAGCACTGGGGAACTCTCGTCAGGACCAGCAATCTCATAGATTCCCTCGGTGGTCATCAATGGTCGCTGGGGGTCAGTATAAATATTGAGCCGCTCCACGAGCAACGGGAACAGGCTCTCCCCTTCAAAATCGGAGAGGACGATAATACCCCCGTACTTAGCCACAAATATGGAAGCAATCACTGCCTCCTTCATTGGGTCATCCGTCATCTCACAAGGGAGAACGATGGTAGGAAAGCCCAGGGGGCAGAACTTCTTATTCAGGGCAGCACTCCTGATGATTACCTGGTCCTCAAACGCCTGGTGAAGTACCCTTGACCCGGAATCAAGAACAATATCTTTAACTCCAGCCTCAGTTAATTTAGTAGTCAGTGGGGCAAGCTCCTCCAGCTTAGGGGCTTTTACCGCCAGTGGACACGAATTTTCCTTAGCCAGATCTGCCATGCGGTCTAGGTTCTCTTCGGTAGCAGCGTAGAGCAATGGTTTCCGGTCGGCACAAGCCCTTAAACCAGCTGCCATAATATCAGGATTGGTGCTCATCAGGATAATACCACCATCACTAGCCTGCTTTACCTTATTAGCCAAAGCCTCAAATTTGCTGGCATCTCCCGAATCATCTCTTACGGCTACCAAGTCAGGACGAAGGGTGAGGCCTATCCTTTCATACTGGAGCTGGTTAAACCTCTCTAGCCGAGCATCAACCTCAGATTCAGCCATTGCATCGGTGATAAGGAGGGCAAAACCGGGAGGGTTCTCAAACCTTTTTTCGTGGCGGAACATAACTGTCTCGCCACCAACCTTTAATGCCCTGTCGCCAACACCGATGGTAACTGGTCTAATGGGTGGCGCTGATGCCTCTTGCAATTTAGCTCTTGATTCTTCAGAAACATAGGGGCAGGCGCTTAATTCTGCCTTCCCCGCAGCTAAGTTCATAGCAAAGGCAAGGCAGGTAGGCACCCCGCATTCACCACAGTTCGTCTTCGGCAGTAATTTAAATATCTCTATCCCGGTAAGTGGCATTGGTCAAGCTCCTCTCTAGCCCAGTATCGGCTCCATAGCAAGGGCTGGGTGCCCCTTCTCTTGCAGAAAGGGGAGGATTTCCTCCTCAGTCTCACCTACCGTCTCATCAGCAATCATATCAGGTAGGTTGGGGACGCCTAATTCCTCAGCTCTAGCCTTAAGCCGGTCGGCAATCTCCTCCTTAAGCATCTTGGGCATCCAGACCATTCTTAATAAGCTACCGTCAGCACTAATGAATTTCCTCTGACAGATATTATACTTGCCATGACCGATGAAGCCAGGGGTGCTCACGCCACCGCCAACACTGCCAGCCAGGGTGCTGAACTTCATCCCACAAGGCGTCATTCCAGTGAATTCACGATTTACCGTCATTACTCCATTGCACAGAGGAAGGACAGCAGCAACGCACTCACAACAACCGCAAGTAGTCCAGGGGTCATTCACTATACTATACATATTGTAATGGTCTAGGTTGCCACGAGAGGCTTTGTAAATAAAGCTGTTCACCCCGTTCCACTGCCCAAACTTGGGGTCAAGAATGTCCCCCTTGGGCACCGGCTGATTAGGTCCGGTAGGGTTAATCTCGTAAGCGGCTTTGCAGTCCATCCAGTTATATGAGCCACAAAGTCCAGTTTTCTCCGGGGTAATAACGCAAACATGGTTGGGGGCAAAGGACTGGCACAGGGTGCATGAGTAGTATATATCGGTAGTTTCATCGGTCATGCCTTCAATTCGGACATCCCTAGCCCCATACACTGCTCTTGCCTTTTCTACTATTTCCTTTGCTTTATCCTCCTCGGTGTAAAGCTTTACCTGCATTTTATCAAATATTCGACCGAAGTCCTGGTGCAGTTTGGCATGGAGAATATCACCGATATGGCGCAGTTTGAATCCCTTTTCCTTAGCCGAGTTGCTAACTCGCAGCCAGGCAATATCTCTCTGCCCGATATGCATTACCCCTTGAGCGTAGTTTATAAGGTGGTGAATTTGCCGCTCCAGGATAGGTTCGTAGTCTTCCTCCATCTCTCTTCCAGCGACCTCAACAACTATGGCTAAGGGCAAAACAGAATCAGGGGGAACATCAGTTATATCAGGTCCAATCACCTCAATCTTACCATCCTCTACCTCATCCATCCGCTTGGAGGTAACCCACTCAACCATAGGTGTTCTCCCACCGCCACACTCCAGATAGATATCACCCTTCCGAACCCTCTCCCCCTCAAAGGCAGGAGCGTAGCCCACTGGGACCGGCACCTCAGCCACGGTAACCTTGAGCCCCCTTACC
>DAOWKM010000098.1 GCA_030643695.1 Dehalococcoidia bacterium
CATTGTGGTGCTGGCAAGACATCAGCCTCGGAAGCCATTTTATTTACTGCCGGGGCAATTACCCGATTAGGCAAGGTTGATGACGGGTCTACCACCTCGGATTACGACCCTGACGAAGTAAAGCGCAAGATTAGCATTAATCTGTCGTTGCTTCCCTGCCAGTGGAAAGGGGCTAAGATTAACCTTATTGATACCCCTGGTTATTCCGACTTTGTTGGCGAGGTCAGGGCGGCAATGAGGGTTAGTGAAGCGGCAATAATTGTGGTCTGTGCTGCCTCTGGTGTTGAAGTTGGCACTGAGCAGATGTGGGCATATTGTGAGGAGGCTGACCTTCCCCGCCTTATCTTTATTAATAAGATGGACCGCGAGAATGCTGACTTTTACCGAACTATGGAAGAACTTCAGTCGAAGTTTGGCTCTAGGTGCATACCCCTCCAGCTACCGATAGGTGCCCACAATGATTTTCAGGGTGTGGTTGACCTGCTGACGATGAAAAGCTATATTGGTTCTCTGCCTAAGGAGGCTGAAATACCCTCGTCACTGCAAAAGCAAGCCGATTCTCTTCGCGAAAAGGTGGTAGAGGCGGCGGCTGAAGTTGATGACCGGCTTATTGAGAAGTATCTGGGCGGCGAGGAGCTCAGCCTGGAAGAACTTAGCCATGGCTTGCGACAGGCTGTAGTAACCGGCAAGGCTGTGCCAGTTTTAGTCGGCTCAGCTATACAAAATGTAGGAATTACCTCCCTTCTGGATGCCATATATAACTATCTGCCTTCACCTAAGGAGCGAGAGGTAGTTGTTGCTGAAGCTACGCAGGCAATTGAGCCAAGTCAGGATGCCTCCTTAGCCGCCCTGGTGTTTAAGACCAGTGCTGACCCATATGTCGGTAAACTTACCTACTTTCGGGTTTACACTGGTTCTGTTGATAGCAATTCTCAAGTGTGGAATGCGACACGAAGCGGGGCAGAGCGCATAGGTCAGCTATTTACTATCAGAGGCAAGACCCAGGAACCGGTACCCCAGCTTAGGGCTGGAGACATAGGGGCAGTAGCCAAATTGAGTCTGACCAGCACCGGGGATACACTGTGTAGTCGGGATAAACCAGTGAAAATTGCCTCCGTTCTATTCCCTGAGCCAGCTTTTAGTGAGGCAGTACATCCCAAGACAAAGGCTGACCTGGATAAGTTGGGGGCAGCATTATCCAGGCTATCTGAGGAAGACCCTACCCTTGAGGTGCATAGAGATGCCGATACCGGTGAGACTATTCTATCCGGGCTTGGCGAAACTCACCTTGGGGTGGCGGCAGAGAAGATGTTACGTAAGTTCGGGGTGGGTGTGAAGCTGGGAACCCCCAGGGTTCCATATAAAGAGACTATCACTATACCAGCCAAGGCTGAGTATAAGCACAAAAAGCAGACGGGAGGTCATGGTCAATATGGGCATGTCCTCTTGGAGTTAGAGCCTTTACCTCGTGGCAGTGGGCGTGAGTTTGCTGATAAGGTAGTAGGTGGCCGTATACCAAAGAATTATATTCCAGCGGTGGAGAAAGGGGTTAATGAAGCGGTTCAAGAGGGAGTGCTGGCTGGCTATCCTGTTGTTGACATAAAGGCAAAAGTTTACGATGGCAGCTATCACCCGGTTGATTCTTCAGAGATATGCTTCAAGATTGCCGGAGCAGGGGCGCTGAGAAAAGGGTTATCCCAGGGGCAACCAATTCTATTGGAACCGATAATGAATATCAAGGTAACTATTCCTGAGGACTTCACTGGTGATATTATTGGTGACCTTAATACTAAACGAGCCCGGGTGCAAGGGATGGAGCCTGGGGGTGGAGTGAATGTGATAGAAGCTCAGGTACCCCTGGCTGAGATTTTGCGCTATGCCATAGACCTGAGGTCAATAACACAGGGCAGAGGGAGCTATACTGTGGAGTTTAGCCACTACGAAGAGGCGCCGCCTCATATTGCTCAGAAGGTTATTGCTGACAGACAAGCCGAGAAGACTTAGCCTCTCAGCTATGTAGCTCTTATCTCCTGCCTCATAAATACCACGTAACTAATCGCAAAGCAGACAGCAGCTAGACCTATTAGGGTGGTGAGTTGCGGCCAGATGAGGAGCATACTCTGGCCCAACGGGAGGGGATTAGGTAGCATATAAGCTATTTCACCCGAGGTTAGTATCCCCAGACCTCTCGATTGTGGCAGGAGCATTACCATAGTAGCCTCTTGAAACAGCGAATGAGGGGAAAGCCGCAGCAACATTAGGTACATCTCCGCAGATTTGGCTACCGCAGGCACTATCAGAAGGGTGTAAAAGAAGCCGAAGAATAGCCAGACGGCGATTGAGGCTAGTAGAGAGATAGCTATGCTCCGAAATAAGACGGAAAAAAGTATGGCTAAGCCTATCCAGAAGGCTCCGTAAATAATGGTGAAGATAAGATAGATGAAGAGCCTGATAATTTCTTCAGGAGTTGGCGGCACGCCAATCATTCTCAGACCCATCCCGGAAACTATTAGCACGGTAGCTAACATCATGATGGAGAGGGTAACTATACCTGCCAGGAATTTGCCGTTGATGGCGCTATCTCGGTAGATAGGTTGGGATAAGATTCGATTCAGGGTGCCACTGGAGCGCTCACTGTTTATGGCATCAAAGCCCAGGGCTATCCCTATTATAGGGACGAATAGGGCAATGAAGCTAACCAGCGAAGGAATTGCTTCTCCGGAGGTAGTAAACAGTTTTAGGAAAACAAACCCTGTTTCACCGACAGCACCGCGAATTCCTTGATGGGCAGCATAAAGTCCACCGGCGCTAGCCAGAAATACTAGCAGAAACAGAATGAAACATCTTGTGCTGGTGAAATAGTCAGCGAGCTCTTTTCGTAAGATGGTTATCATTTCTCAAATTAGCCCTCATGGAAATACTTCATATATATATCGTCCAGACTGAACTCTTGTACCTTCATTTGAATTAGAGGGAAATTGCTTTGCACCACTGCTTTAGATATTTCAGCCCGCAGGTCTGAATCGGTGCTTATTACCAGCAGATTACCCTTAGTTTCTACACTTATTACCCCACTAATTCCCTTGACAATGTCTACAAGTTGGGGGCTTGGCTCGGTGGTTTCAACCTCTATTCTATAGCGACCCCCGGCGAAAGCCTCTCTACCAAGATGCTGTAAAGAACCCTCAATTACCATTTTGCCTTTAGCTAATATTCCTATGCTGTGGCACACCCTTTGCACTTCATGTAGTCGGTGGGAAGACAGAACTACGGTTGTCCCCATTTGAGGCAGGTTAGCTATTAGGTCAAGGACTTGGTCAATGCCTTCGGGGTCAAGCCCGGCAGTGGGTTCGTCAAGAATAGCTACCTTTGGCTTTTTGATTAACACGTCAGCCATTCCCAGACGTTGCTTCATCCCCCGTGAGAACTTGCCCACTGGCAGCTCTGCCACCTCACTGATATTTACCGCTGCCAGTACCTCATTGATTCGGCTCTCAGCTTCAGCGCCACCGATGTTGTTAAGCTCGGCAATAAATTTCAGGTTTTCCCTGGCAGTGAGATTATCATAGAATCCTACCTTTTCTGGCAGGTATCCCACCAGGCGTTTTACCTTAATGGGCTCTCTGGTTGAGTTAAATCCATATATTTGGGCAATGCCTGATGCTGGCTCAGTCAGCCCCAATAACATGAGGATGGTAGTAGTTTTGCCGGCACCATTGGGACCAAGTAAGCCGAATATCTCTTTCTCGGCAATGTGGAGATTGAGATGGTCAACTACAGTAGCTCCATCATACCTCTTGGTCAGGTCTTGGGTCTCTACTATTATCTTTTTATCCATCCCCTTACCGCCTGCTAAATCGCATAAAGATGACAATTAAGCCAGCAATGACGAGCACTATAATGCCAACCCCGACCCACTGCCCCACCAGCGATGTCTCTACTGTGACCCTGATATCAAGCCCCTCTGCTGAAGCTTGCTTTCCTGAAGCTCTAAGGGTGATTTCATAATCCCCGGCTATAGTTTTTGACGGTGG
>DAOWKM010000115.1 GCA_030643695.1 Dehalococcoidia bacterium
GATGTGGCATAGGCAATGTGCACTATGCCAAGCTCTTCGGCAATCTGCGGAGGGACTTGAGCCGTATCACCATCCACTGACTGCATGCCACTGACGATTACATAGTTCCTGTCTCCATTAAATATCTCCCGCTCAATCTTTCTTATTGCTTGAGCTAGTGAGTAAGCGGTAGCCGGGGTATCAGCACCGCCAAGCTTCCTATCAGTTAACAGGACACCAATGTCAGCGCCGATAGATAAAGAATATCTCAAAACCTCTTCGGCAAAGGGGGGACCCATAGTTAAACTAACTACCTTGCCCCTGCCTTTCTCTCTCATCCTCAAGGCGAATGTCAATGCCTGCTTATCAAGCTCATTGCAGACGTTATCTAACAAAGCTCTCTTTAATGTGCCTTTCTCCCTATCCCAGGCATCTTTAGGAATATTTTTTATGTCAGGCACTTGCTTGACTAAAACTATGTAATTCATTCCCATATCTAGCTCCACTCACCACCTTTCTGCCACACTCGGGCTAATTCCTTAGCCAAGAGGTGATGCTGAGGCATAGCCAACCTTGGGTCCGTTTGAAAAAGCCTTATCGCCTCACTCCGAGCCAGCTCCAGTAGAGCGATATCAGAAAGCTTAGCCATACGAAGGTCAGGTAAGCCACTCTGCCGCGTGCCAAAGAACTCCCCCGGACCCCGCAACTTCAAGTCCTCTTCAGCCAGCTGAAAGCCATCCTGAATCTTCTCTATTAAATCCAAACGCTTCTTAGCTACCACTGAGGGGCTCTCCGTCAATAGCATGCAGTAGCTTTGTTCCTTTCCCCGCCCTACCCGGCCACGAAACTGGTGCAATTGCGACAGACCAAAACGGTCAGCACTCTCCACCAGCATCACGGCAGCATTGGGCACATCTATGCCCACCTCAACTACCGGGGTTGAAACCAGAATGTCCAGTTCGCCCGAACGAAAGCGATGCATTACCTCATCCTTGTCTACAGCCGACATATGCCCATGAAGTAAGCCTAACCGCAGTTGGGGAAAGACCTCCTCAGATAGATGCTGGTATTCAGCAATAGCTGCCTTAGCCTGAATAGTTTCTGATTCCTCAATTAAGGGGCAGATAATAAAGGCTTGGCGGCCACTGGCTACCTGGCGTCGCAAAAAGGCATAGGCACTATCTCTCTGCCCCGGCTTAAGCCACTTCGTTTTCACTGCCTGTCTCCCCGGAGGAAGCTGGTCAATAACCGACAGGTCAAGGTCACCATATAAGGTCAGGGCTAATGTCCTTGGGATAGGCGTCGCTGTCATTACCAGCATATGAGGGTTAAATCCCTTCTGCCGTAGTGCTGAGCGCTGAGCCACTCCAAACCGGTGCTGCTCATCAACCACAACCAAGCCTAATTGGTGGAACTCCACCCCTTTCTGAATAAGGGCATGGGTGCCAATAACAATATTTATATCTCCTGCCAAGATGTGCTGCTGGAGTTCCTGCTTCCCAACCTGATTAATGTCACCAATAAGTAGCGCCACAGTAAGCGGATGGGATAACAGCCCGGAATAACTATGCAGGTAGCCCTCTTTCTCATCCTGATGCCCTACCCGGGATAGGAGCTGGCAGAGGGTGTTAAAGTGCTGCTCAGCCAGAATTTCGGTAGGCGCCATAAATGCCCCCTGATAACCATTAGCAGCAGCTACCAGCAAAACTGCTGCCGCCACCACTGTCTTGCCACTGCCTACCTCTCCCTGCAATAAACGGCACATTGGTTGTGACTTCTGTAAATCAGCCATTAGCTCCCTGAGCACTCTTTGTTGAGCCGCAGTTAGCTCAAAGGGTAGAGACTTTAGAAAGGTGTTTAGCGCTGCCGTCTTAGCCGTAAGGGGGTTACCTGGTTGGCTCTCCTGCCAGTCACGCTTCCCGTTCAGCATACCCAGTTGGAGGAGAAAGAGCTCGTCAAAAGCCAGCCGAACCCTGGCCCTATCCTTCGCCACCTCGTTTTCGGGATAGTGAGCCTGACCTATCGCCTGAGGTAATTCCAGCAGGTCACACCGCTCTTCCAATACCGAGGGCAAAAAATCCTCTACTTGCCATGCCCACTGGTCTACCACCTCTTTCACTAACTTTCTTACCTGCCGAGGACGCAGCCCTTGGGTAAGGTGATAGAGGGGAACCAGACGCCCGGTATGAATTAAATCCCTATCTTCCACAAGCTCCCATTCCGGAGACTCAAACACATGTCGCCCGTTAAATAAGCCCACCTTGCCACTGATGACTACCTGCGTATTAGTGGCTAGCTTCCTAGCCAGGTAAGGGTTATTAAACCATACTACCCTGACATTGCCCGTTTCATCCCCCACAGTAGCTTCAGTGCTTCGCCGTCCACCCAGCCTGATTTCCCGAGCCTCCCATACATTAGCAATAATGGTCTGCTCTTCACCTTCAATAAGCTGCGAGATAGATTTTCTCTGGCTATAATCAAGGTGGCGGCGGGGGAAGAAATAGAGCAGGTCCCGAACCGTCTTCACTCCCAGCTTACTAAATTTAGTCGCCAGGCTTGAGCTAACGCCTTTAATAACGGTAACCGGTGAATCAATGGACTGGTGAGCTACTGCCCTGCGCCCTCTTGCCACTGAAGACGACCTACTTGCCACTAGGGTCAACTTAGCCCCTCCCTTTTCTGCCCCCCTATGTTCCACCTCAGTCAAGAAGTTAAGGACATCATCCACCCATTGCTTACGCTGTTGTTTTGATAGAGAGGCATAATTAGGACTAACTAGATGAAGTTTATGAAAGCGACTTAGGAGTCGGGGATTAGTTATTGATTCTATAGTTTGACTAGCCCACTGGCTGAGAAATCTATCCAAACCACCGATTACTGCTGAATCTACATAACCCTTTTTACGCTCAAGCTCAAGAATCCTATGCAGAGGCTCAGTATTTATTGGCAAGGTTTTGCCTCCATTCACTTCAGCGGATAGCTAACAGCGGGAAAAGCTCAACTTTGGCACGTGTAGAGATGGTAAAGAAAATCTCTTCTTCAGGGGTTCACCTTCACCAGCTTCCTGCCCAATACTACTTATTTTCTCCCTCAAGGCTAAAATCAGAGTGCCGGGACCACCATGCACCCCCAAGGCTGGTCCTAACCTGGCTAGATGAACCCGCTCTTTAGTAAAGATAGAACCTATACGCTCCCTAAGCGAACTGGCTTCATCCGGTGTAGTGCTATGGACAATAGCCACTTCCTGAATATTTAAGGCATTTCTTACCAAATCAAGTAGACGCTCTACGCCTTTAGAACGGGTGCGGGCTAAGCCAGCAGGGAAAAGCTCACCATCTCGCATAGTAATTAGTGGCTTCACACTAAGTACACTCCCCAGCAATGCCTTGGCTTTACTAATCCGCCCACCTAAAAGCAGGTATTTAAGGGTATCAAAAACACCAAGCAGGCGGATGCGGGGAATAGCCTGTTTTACCTCCTCCATTACCTTCTGCAAATCGGCTTCCGCCTCGGCTAATCGGGCGGCAACCATAGTTATTAACCCCAAACCCATAGATACTGAAACCGAATCTACCACCTCAATATAACACCCTGTCGCTGCCAGCTCCCTGCCCTGCAACGCTGAGTTATAGGTGCCACTCACTTTACTGGAGAGGTGAATAGAGACTATTTCGTCGGTCTCCCTTGATAACTTATTATAAACATTAGCAAAGTCGGCTGGCGTTGGCTGTGAGGTAGTGGGATGAACAGGACTTTCTACTAATTTGCGATAAAATTCATCCTCGCTTATATCCACTCTATCCCGGTAGACCTTGTCTCCAAAGCGGAGATATACTGGCACCACCGTAATCCCCAGTTCTTGAGCCAACTGGGCGGGAAGGTCAGCAGCGCTATCAGTTACAATTCTAACCGTCATAGCTGTTATTTATCTCCTAACACAGACACGGCTAGGACATGGGGACCGACATGTGTGCCGACTACACAGCCAACCTTAGCCCGATACATACGCTCCTTAGGAAATTTGGAACTTAGCTGCTCAGCCAGCATCTCGGCTTCATCAGGGGTAGTAGCATGCTCTACAGCCATCTCATCAATATGGGAAAAGCTCATTGCAAAGTTATATAAGTAGCCTATTGCCTTAGCCCGAGAACGTTCCCTGGCAGCGGGATGAACCACGCCATCTTTTATGGTTATAATCGGGTTTACCCTGAGCATTGACCCCAGAAGAGCCTGGGCAGCGCCAATGCGCCCACCCCTTTTGAGATATTCCAGAGTGTCAAAAGCCACACGAATATCCGTGCGGGAAATATTGTTTCGGGTTATAGCTACTACCTCATCCAAGCTAGCCCCAGAATTAGCTGCCTTGGCAGCAGCAATAGCCATTAGCCCCTGTCCCATAATAACCCATAGTGAATCAATTACCTCTACCCGGCACTTCCTCTTCATTAACTCTATACCTTGTAATGCTGTATTGTAGCTGGCACTAAGCTTACGACTAAGAGCAATAAAAAGGATTTCGTCGGTCTCCTCAGCCAGCTTATCATACACCTCAGCGTAGGTTACAGGAGATGCCACTGCCGAAGCCGGCATGATTTTGCCATGCTCCAGCTTGTAGTAGAACTCATCAGTAGTCAGGTCAATGCCATCACGAAAGGTTTCGGTGTCAAAGCGAACAAGTATTGGTATCACCGTAATCCTCAGCTCTTCAGCTACCTGAGATGGCACATCAGCAACACTATCAGTAACAATCTTAACCGTCACCAGCTAATCGCCTTCCGCTTCCAAAACAGTTACCGTCATGGCACCAGGTCCGGCATATGTTCCCACTACCGGGCTAATTGTTGACCTGTAGATGCGCTCTTTAGGGAAAACCGAGCTGAGACGCTCAGCCAGACTATCGGCATCCTCAGGGGTGGTAGCATGCTCTACCGCCAGCTCCTCAATGTGAGAAAAGCCAGCCACAAAATTATAGAGATAATCCATACCTGCCGCTCTAGACCGCAACCTAGTTAGAGGCGACATCTCGCCATCCTTCACAGTAAGTACCGGCTTCACCGATAGTAGCGCACCCACTAATCCCTGTGCCTTGCCGATACGCCCCCCCTTGGCTAGATACTTAAGGGTGTCAAAAAGGGCAATAAGATGCGACCGGGGCATAGCCCTACGCACCAAATCAGCAACCTTGTCCAAGTTCGCCCCAGCCTGGACTGCCTTGGCAGCAGTAATGACTATCAGTCCCAAACCCATCGCCACTGTTAGTGAATCAATCACTTCAATACGGCATTCCTTCTCCACCATGCTCTTAGCCTGTAGCGCCGATTGATAGGTGCCACTGAGCTTACTGGACAGAGTAACAACCAGAATCTCATCAGTTTCCTCAGCCAGCTTATTATAGACTTTAATGAAATCACCAGGAGGGGGCTGCGTGGTAATCGGCCAGGTAGCATCGTGAACTAACCTATAATAGAATTCATCCGTGGTCATAGTAACCCGGTCAAGGAAGGATTCCTTACCAAAAGTTACGGTTAGGGGCACTACAGTAATCCCCAGCTCAGGAGCTATGTCACTAGTAATATCAGATAGGCTATCAGTTACAATTTTGACTGTCATAATTATCCCTCCACAGAAACAATATAATTATAATGAGGTTGACCACCCTTAACTACCTCGACCTGAAGTTGAGGGTGCTGCTCACCGATACCGAGGCTAACCTGCTCCGCCTCAGCCAGTTCGGTATCAGCCCCGTAATATATGGTAATTACCTCGGCTTTATCTAAATCTAACTTGGTTAGCACCTCACTAAGAACATCAGCGGTGTTATCACCCACCGCTACCAAGCCCCCATCTAGAAGACCGATAGCCTGCCTCTTTTTAATATCCAATCCATTCAGCTTAGTAGAGCGCACTGCTCGAGTAACCTCAACAGACCTTACCGCTTCTCTTGCCTTTTTCATAATCTGAGCATTGGTTTCAAAGTCAGCCTCATAATCAAAGGCTAAAAGGGCAGCTACTCCCTGTGGGATTGTCTCGGTAGGCACTACTTCAATGCTTTTTGAAGTTAGCGACTGGACCTGCGCCGCGGTAAGCACTATATTTTTATTATTAGGTAGAATAATAACCTTATCCGACACCACCGAGTCTACCGCCTGGAGCAAATCTTTGGTAGACGGGTTCATCGTCTGTCCACCGGGAACAATAGCTGCCACTCCCAGGCTCCTAAAAACATCACTAAGCCCGTCCCCGGAGGCTACGGCAATGGTAGCCACATCACCCGCTGGTGCCTTCTCCTTCTGCATCTCCAGGAAGTCCCGGTGCTGCTCATCCATATTCCGAATTGATACCTGATGCACAGTGCCTAAAGAGGTAGCATAGCGAATGACAGTGCCCGGGTCCAGGGTGTGAATATGAATCCTAATTGTAGATTCATCACCAACTACAATTAGAGACTCTCCCTTCCTTGCCAGCTTTAGTCTAAGTCCATCTGGGTCAAGCTCCTCTCCCTTAAGCATAAACTCGGTACAATATCCGTAGGGCACCTCATCGGCTGCCACCATTTGTGGCATTCTGACAGTTAGAGGTATATTACTGGCAATCATCCAGGGCTTTCGCAACTGCAACTGTTCTATCTCACCTTTAAGGTAATGGAGGGCACCCTCAAGAATGGTATATAGACCTTGCCCCCCCGCATCCACCACCCCCGCCTCCTTCAATACCGGGAGAAGGCTAGGCGTGTTAGCCACCGACTCATTAGCCGTCTTAACTATAGTCTCCATAACCGGTATCAGGTCATCCTTGCCATTCAAAGCCTGCTCCTGAGCTGCCGATGCGGCTTCCCTAATTACAGTAAGAATAGTTCCCTCCACCGGGTTGCTTAGCCCTTTATAAGCCATCACTGATGATTGTTGTAGGGCATCAGCCAAATCGCTGCCAGTAAATGATTCCTTCTCCAACAAGCCCTGAGCCAAGCCACGCCAGATCTGTGACAGGATTACCCCACTATTACCTCTTGCCCCCATCAGTGCCCCTTTGGCCATAGCCTGAGCTACCACTGAAGCGCTACGGTCAGGAGCCTGATAGGCTTCCTCCATAGCAGAACGCATGGTAAGCAGCATGTTCGTCCCGGTATCACCATCAGGCACGGGGAAGACATTTAGGGCATCAATGTCTGAAGCACTCTTCTCCAGCCAGCTAGTAGCCGCAGAAAACATCTCCCTTAAATCTTGCCCGCTAACAGAATCAACTTGCCCCATCTTAACTCCCATCCTTGCCAAGCTTATCTAATTATATTATACTATAAAGAGATTGCATTATAAATAACAGTCTACCAATAGTCAAGGGGTAAAAAATAATGAAATGCGACCTATGCGGGAAATCACCTCAATTTGGTCATAATGTGAGTCACTCTAAACGCCACACTAATCGCCGCTGGTTACCTAATATTCATCCAGTTACTATCATTATAGATGGGCAACCAAAACGACTCAACCTATGCACTAGATGCCTGCGCAACCAGCACAAGCTGGCTAAAAAGTTAACCCCTAGCCCAAGCTAGCCCGAAGCTTCCCCAAGGTTTCCCTTACCGTTTGCTCTGGATTAAACACTGCTGCCCCGGCTACTAATACCCTAGCCCCTGCCCTTACCACTCTGGGGGCAACCTCAGCATTGATACCGCCATCCACCTCCAGCTCGGTAGCCAAACCATTCCTGTCCAGCTCAGCACGCAAATGAGCTACCTTATCCAGCATAGCCTCAATGAAAGCCTGCCCACCAAAGCCAGGATTAACCGTCATCACCAAGACTAAGTCAAGAGAAGGAAGAACCTCTTCAAGCATGCCTACCGACGTGCCTGGGTTGAGGGCAACCCCCACCTTAATCCCTAACCCCTTAACTATCTGCACTGCCCGGTGAATGTGGGGGCAGGCTTCTATGTGAACAGTGATGATATCTGCCCCTGCCTCAGCAAATTGCTCAATCTGATGTTCCGGCGACTCAACCATAAGGTGGACATCTAAAGGAAGGCTAGTCCAATGACGAATAGCCGCCACTACCGGAGCGCCAATGGTTATACTAGGCACAAAGTGCCCATCCATAACATCTATGTGAATATAGTCAGCACCGGCTTCAGTAGCCTCAGCCACCTGCTCACCGAGACGACCAAAATTGGCGGAGAGAATAGACGGGGCAAGCTTGACCTTGGGCTGTAAGTAATTCTCGAACTCATCTATAATGAGCTGATCCTTGCCATCACCATATTTCCTGAGTAACCTTAATATCTCTTTATCTCCATTTTCAAATAGCCTCTCTAACAAATCGTCAAACTCATTTGCATTGATTCCAATCCCTCTTGAGTATTTATCACGAATTGTTTCAGGTTTAACTTCATATAACTCATCAACAACTTTAATAGCTTTATTCCGCCGAGCAGAGATAGGATAAACCTCTTTGAACTCATCTATCATAACCCTCATAAGAAGAAGTATCTCTTCAATTTTTTTTGACACCAATTACTCCTTTGCCAGATTATTTACTAACCTCACCCCCTTAATCCCCCTCTCCTTGAAAAGGAGAGGGGGAAGAGATTTTAGAGAGGGGCTTCGCCCCTCTCTTACCTACACCCCCTTCCCTTAATAAGGGAAGGGGGTCAGGGGGATAGGTTCTAAACGGTTTTACCTATTATTTTCTTGGCATTATCTAACGCCCGGTCTACCTGCTTCGGAGCAGTGCCACCAATGACATCCCTACCCGCAATAGATGATTCCACAGTAATGGAGTAAACATCCTCCCCAAATAAGGGAGAGAAACCCTTATATTCATTAAGGCTAAGTTCACTGAACAA
>DAOWKM010000005.1 GCA_030643695.1 Dehalococcoidia bacterium
GGGAAAGCAGCCGTAGGAACATGGTTAGCACTGGGTAGTCCTATTGTAGCAGAGATCATAGCCCACATAGGATTCGACTGGGTAGTGATTGATACTGAGCATGGTGTGATTGATATTGAGACCACTCAGTCAATCATACAAGCTATATCTGCTACTGATACAGTGCCAATCGTCAGGGTACCCTGGAATGACCCGGCGCTGATAAAGCGCGCCCTAGACGCTGGTGCCTATGGTTTAGTGATACCTATGGTGAACAGCCGGGAAGAGGCGATCAGGGCAGTAAAGGCCTCCAGATATCCTCCAGCCGGAATTAGAAGCTACGGTGGACCCCGAGTCCGACTCTATGGTGGTGTTGATTACTTTGAGCACGCCAATGAGGAAATAGCCGTCATTGTGCAGATAGAGCATATTGATGCCGTTAACCGCATTGATGAAATCCTTTCCGTAGTGGGCGTTGACGCCTTCTTTATTGGGCCAATGGACCTTGCTGCCTCAATGGGTGTTAAACTGGAGCTTGACAATCCTGACCCTAGGCATATAGAAGCGGTGAATAAGGTTCTGGCATCAGGCAAGAAGCACCATGTCCCAGGGGGAATCTTGGTTGGCAGCCCTGAGGCAGCCAACCAGCGTATTGCCCAAGGATTCCAATTTATAGCCCTCAGTAGTGACGAAGGTTTCTTAAGGAGTGCTGCCTCAGCGGCTTTCAGCGAAATCGTCAGGGATTAGGGTTAGGCCTACGAAGGACAAATTGCAGATACTGGTTAGAATGCTCGCGTTGGCAATTTGTCTTTTTGATAAGCTCTGGATGAGGGTAAGCTGAATACATCTGAACAAAAGATGGTGTTCAAAGAATCTTATCTAAAGGGATGATTGTGTGAACTTTAGAAAAATCTTTTACGGCTGGTGGATAACGTGACGATTCTTGTCTAAAGGGGATCGTTGGCAATTTTGTTGATAAGCAAAATTGAATATCTCGAGTGACGGGTGAGCCCTGCCAGGGGAAATCAGAGTGCTGCAGGCTCTTTATCCTTTTCACTCCTGGCAGCCTAATTATTCTCCCTACCCCTCCGGTGCGGGGAGCTCTGACTGTAATCCGGCTTGGTGGCAGGGCTCACTTTGTCCAATTTGTGAAAGTATGGCTTTTTTATAAGGAAGTGATGTGTCAGTAATTATATGGACGAGTCCAGACAGTTATGGTTATGACTAAACTTACTCCATTATTAATTTCTGTGGTGGGGAGTTCTAGCGCTGGCAAGACTACACTCGACCTATATTAGTAGTTTCTTTCCCTCTTCAGAGGAAGGTGATAGCAAGTGAAAAAGAAGATATTGTTACCTATTTCAAAATCAGGATCAGGCAGTCAACATAGTAGTCATTGGCTGGAATGATAATAGGATAGTTGTCTACTCACGCTCTGCGGTGCACACGGCTACACTAGGGAACCTTATTGAGCTCATGACGCAGTATGGATCGCAGTAAACTAAACTACCCGGGTAATAAAGAGAGCTGTGCAACTTGGACCATCTCGGGAGGCCCAAGTAGTAGGCCTAAAGTATTATGATGAAATAGCTCTCTTCTTAGGCAAAATAATTCTTTTGTTGAATGTTCACGAGAGAGGCATTCACCTAACATTAATGTAACTCTAGACTATTATGCAATACAGTAGGCGCCCAGCGAAGAATGCACGCTGAATCGAAGAACACACAAACTAGCTTTGGTGCTGGGGCTGGAGCTGCGATTCAGTAGGTTGGTTTCTATAAAGAAACCTGGGCGCCTACGCTATTGAATTGGTTAGCTTCATAAATGGTGATTTACCAGATAATGTCTGACCAAGAAGGAGGTGATAGCTTTCAACAAAAAGATCATTGCACAAGTTAGTTCGAATATTTAACAGGAGGAGGAAATGCGTAAGAGATTAATATTAGTTGCCTTTATGGTGGTGACCTTGGTTGCTGGGTTAGTTGCTGCTTGTGCTGCTCCGGCACCAGCACCCGCTCCGGCACCAGAACCGGCACAATATAAGTGGAGAGTTAGCCAAGATAAAAAAAGAGGCTCGCCGATGTCGGAAAATTTCGTTAACTGGTTCTGCAAGCCAATAGAGGAAGCATCCGGCGGCAGAATTGAGATAGAGCCCTTTGCTTGGTGGGATCTTGTAGCTGGAGCTGATATCCTCGAGGGTGTTGAGAAAGGCACCCTTGATATTAGTAATACCTGTAGTGCCTACCATCCTGATATGTTCGCTTCTACAGTCACCTTTGGTGTGCCTGGTGGACTTACAACTGCTGATGATTGGCAAATCTTTTACTATGATTACGGCTATCGGGACTTCCTGCAGAAGAACCTTTACGACTCCAAGGGGGTATATCTTCTCGGTCCTCAGGTACAACCTGGGCAGGTAGAGTTTCTTACGAAGAAGATTACGAGTTTTGATGACCTCAAGGGGTTGAAGTTCAGAAGCTTTGGGGCAAATGGGGCAATATATGGTGCCCTTGGCGTTTCAATTACTGACGTCGCCGCCGGCGAGGTCTACACGGCGACAGCAACAGGTGTCGTTGATGGGGGTACGATTGGTGGCTTACTTTCTATTGTTGACATCTCCCTTGAGGAAGTAATCAAGTGTGTCATAATCGAACCCAGGTCACCAAGTTCCCTAGCCCTGCCGCTTGTGATAAACCTGGAGCTTTGGAACAGTCTACCTGATGACCTCAAGGCAATCATTCAAGAAGTTACGATAGCTTACGGCAATCGTTATTTCCAGGCAGTAATTTACGGTGCTGGAGAAGTTAAGGGCATCCTAAAGGATAAAGGAGTTATCACCTATGAGCCAACTGAGGCCGACATGGCAAAGTGGAACAAAGCAGTGGATGCTTACTGGGATGACCTGGCTAAGAAGCCTCACGAGGTCGAGGCACTCGGAATGCTGAAGGATTTTATGGTAAAAATGGGCTACCGATAAGGTGCCGTTGCAATCTAGAGCAAGATGAAGATATTAGGTCATATCCTAGGCTTCACTGACAGGGTTAATGTGTGGTCAGGCGAGATATTGTCTTACGGGCTTTTTGCTCTCATTGGAGTGGTGGTAACTGGGGTAATAGCAAGGTATGCATTCAATAGCCCTCTTATGTGGACTTATGAGATGAGTCTATTTCTGTTTGGGGGACTAGGCTTTTTAGTTGGTGCGGCGGTTCTTCAGACGGGCGCGCATATCAAGGTGGACATTCTCTACAGTCGCCTTTCCCCAAGGGGAAAGGCGACTGCAGACACAATTACCGGACTCGTTTTCCTCTACTTTATTATTGTGCTATTATGGCAGGGAACGGAATTCGCCCTGCACTCAATTGCAATAAGGGAACACTCTGGCAGCATTTGGGGACCTGTTGTTTACCCTTTCAAGACGGTAATACCCGTAGCCGCGTTTTTAATGCTGATTACGGGGCTTGCTAAATTCATCCGGGATCTCCTTTTTGCTATTCGGGGTAAAGCTTTATCGTGAGTATTACAACTCTCACCATTCTCCTATTTGCTGGCGCTGTTTTAGGACTAGTCTCGGGAATGCCTGTTGCCTTTGCCTTGAGCGGCGTTGCTATGGTCTTTGCCATTTTCTTATGGGGGCCTGAGGGTCTATTCATGAGCGTTACCGCCGCCTATCACACAATGATGTCTTTTATTCTTATAGCTATTCCTGCGTTTATTTTCATGGGATATGTACTGGAGAAGTCCGGTGTAGCTGATGCACTCTATGAAGCACTACGTCTTTGGGCAGGACGTATAAATGGTGGCCTAGCCATTGGGACTATACTAATATGCACTCTAGTAGCAGCTATGGTTGGGATAATCGGCGCAGGCATTATTACCGCCGCTATCTTTGCCCTTCCTCAGATGCTAAAACATGGTTATGACAAGCACCTAGCCTACGGCGCTATTATGGCTGGAGGCTGTCTGGGAACTCTGATCCCTCCCAGCGTACATATGATAGTTTATGCCTCTATTGCTCGACAGTCGGTGGGAAAGATGCTTATAGGGGGATTTTTCCCCGGGCTTGTCCTTTCTAGCCTTTATATGCTCTACATAGGCATAAGAACGGCTTTAAACCCATCGCTGGGCCCTGGGCTATCGCCGGAAGAGAGAGTTGGCTGGCTGCAGAAACTTGCCGCCACAAAGAGCGTGCTCTTGCCCATTGTAGTTGTGGTTTCAGTTTTAGGCTCGATTTTTCTAGGGATAGCAACTCCTACTGAGGCAGGTGCTACTGGTTGCGTAGCTGTGATAATATGTGCCGCTGTGCACCGTCGCCTTAGTTGGCGGCTTTTAAAAGAAGCAGCCTATGACACAACAAAGATATTCGGCATGGTCTTCTGGATCTTAATTGGTGCCGCATGCTTTAACCAGTTTTACCTAGCTATGGGAGCAGCGGGCTTAATCAAGGGATTACTAGTCGGAGCAGAGGTGAACCCGTGGATTATCCTGGTAGGGATGCAGGTAATTTTGATCTTGCTTGGGATGCTTATGGAAGATCTGGCCATTATGGTAATTGCCGCTCCTATCTTTACCCCTATAGTGATAAGTTTGGGTTTTGACCCGCTATGGTTCGGAGTCATTTTTATCATCAATATGCAAATTGCTATGCTGACGCCACCTTTTGGCTTTGCTAATTTTTACATGAAGGGCTTGCTTCCTAAAGAAAATATGGCGGAATTCTATCGTTCTACTTATCCCTTCGTTGGCCTACAGATAATCGGCCTGGGCCTGTGTATGGCATTTCCTAGCATTATACTCTGGCTGCCCAGTATGATGATAAAATAAGGAGGAAAAGTAAAAATTGTGCATTGGGGTATATATTATAGATTGTGGCTCTGCCACACCCTTCCCATAGCCTCAGCTGTAATTGGGCAAGTGGCACCCCGCCCCAAGATGCAGGAGGACTAAAATGGAAGGCGAAAAGGGGGTGCGAACCTTGACCTTCTGTTCTACTTTGCCTTTACCGTGTATGCCTTTCCAGTAAAGGTGGAGAGGGCTAGCGCTGGCTGGGCTCGTGTGGTTGCTTTTGTTAAAGAATAAATTAAGGAGGGGAGATAACATGGCAAGAAATCTAGTAACCGGCGGTATGGGTTTTTTGGGAATTCACCTAGTAAAGGAATTGCTGACTGATGGGGAAGAAGTAGTCCTCTTTCAGAGGAGAGGGGAACTACCACGTAGCGCCGCTGACCTTGAAGGTAAGGTAAAGATTGTCAGCGGTGATATTACTAACTGGGTACATGTGGTTGAGGCGGTAAAGAAATATAATATTGATTGTATATACCATCTTGCCGCCCTGCGAACCAAAAAGTGTAATGATAGCCCGGCGGCTGGATTCGAAGTAAATATTGGTGGAACAATAAATGTCCTGGAGGCAGCCCGCATTCTCGGGGTAAGTGATGTCATCTTTACTAGCTCCGGAGCTACCTATGGAATGATAACTCCCCCTCCCAAGAAGGTATATAATGATACCTTACAGAAGCCGGACAATATGTACAGCACTACCAAGCTTTGCTGTGAGCGGCTTGGCGAGCAGTACCATAGACAATATGGTGTCAATTTCCGTGCGATCAGGTTCGCGATAGTAGTTGGAGCAACCTGCGAGATATCCTATTATTACGGCGACTGGTCCGGCGTCATAGAAAGAACGGCTCAAGGCAAACCATATACCGTCCACTCAAACCCGATGCTCCCGTGCGGCTATATCTACGTCAAGGATGCAGCTCAGGCTCTGGTTAGGCTAAAAAGAGCTCCAGAAAGTAAGCTGCGGCAGCGGGTGTATAACACCCACGGCTTCTTGGCAACCCTTACCGAAGTGGCAGAGATTGTAAAGAAGTATATCCCTGATGCCCTGATAACCTTTGACTGGGATAAGAGCGAAGAAATGAAAATATACAATGACTGCGTTAGTTATGAGATGGATAACACGGTAGCCTTTGAGGATTTTGGTTACCAGACACGTTATCTCCTAAATGAAATGGTGGAAGACTTCATCAATGAGGTCAGGAAAGCTAGCTGAAGTAGCAGAAAAGGAGGTAGAAAAATGCATTTAATAGACACCCATGTTCAGATGGATGGTCTTCCCCTAGCTGACTTGGAAGCAATGGCTGCCGCCGGCATCACCGCCGTGATAGCTGATGCTGCCGGTGGACCAGATAAAGCCACCTCATCACAGGCAGCCTTTCACTTTTTTGACCGTACCTTAGGCGGTGAAACTAACCGAGCCGCTGAGTTTTTTATAGATGTCTATGTTCTCGTTGGCATTAACATGAATGCTGTTCCCTCGGATTATGAGAGGATTCTTGAGGCACTTCCTAGTTATTTGAACCGGGACAGGGTAGTAGGCGTCGGTGAGGTTGGTCTGGAACCAAGGTCAAAGACCTGCCCTGATTTGAGCAAGCAGGAAGAGATATTAAAGGCTGAGCTCAGACTGGCCAAGGAATATAATAAGGCAGTAGTATTGCATTTGCCTCTGACCGAGAGGACAAAGTGGATTGAGTGGTATTTCAAGCTTATTGAAGAGGCTAAGCTTGACCCAGGTAAGGTGGTAATTATCCACGCCGATTCAGCGACGACAAAGATGATAACCGACCTTGGCTGTAATGCCAGCATATCAGTGCTGCCTATGCGCCGGATAACCCCTGAAGATGGCGCCAGAATTGTGGCTGATAGCGACATCAACCGGGTGTTGGTTGAGAGTGATACCCGTCTCCGTGACCGCTCCGACCCATTAGGGGTGCCAAGAACAGCATTACAGATGCGAAGGCTAGGCTTTACCGAAAAGGATATTACCCAGGTGTTTTATGATAACCCAAGGCAGGTCTTCAACCTGGGCTAGCTTTTGACAAGCAATTGTATTAACCTGTATTCCAGACAAAGTAATAAAAAGAGGAGGAATAAATCAATGACGAAGCATATTTACCTTCTTGGTTATCCCATAAAGGAGAGTGCCGCCCCCACCTTTATGCAGGCAGCCTGTGATTACCTCAATCTGGATATTCGCTGTGAGCTATGGGAATTAGAAGACACCACCCAGCTTCAGAGGGTGGTTAGCTATTTTCGAAAGGAGGAGGTGCTGGGAGTCATCGTGACAATGCCCTATAAGGAAAGTATTATACCCCTTATAGATGAGCTTGACGAGGAAGCTCAACGAATAGGAGCCATAAATACCATTTTTAAGCGTGAAGGTAAGCTTATTGGCCACAACGCCGATACTACAGGATTTCTCCAGTCCTTAATCCATGAGGGCGGCTTTGAACCAAGCGGCAAACGAGCGGTCATCCTGGGAGCCGGTGGTGCTGCTCGCGCCTGCGGATTTGCTCTGGCCAACTCAGGGGTAAAAGCCATCACCATAGTTAATCGGACTTTAAGCCGGGGGCATAATTTAGCTTTAATCCTTAAGCCGCTGTGTCCTGATGTTCAGGTCATGGGCTATGACGATGACCGCCTCAAGGAGGCTATCCAGAATAGTGAGCTTTTGCTCAACTGCACACCCTTGGGGATGGGAGCCGGCTCTCTTGAGGGAAAGTGCCCCCCCATTGGAGGATTAATCCACAGAGGTCAGATGGCTTATGATGTAGTTTATAAGCCTCTGGAAACTCCCTTCATGAAGATGGCTAAAGAGGCTGGTGCCCAAACTATGGGCGGATTGGCATGGTCAGTCCGCGGTACTGCTGCCGCACTCCAGCTAATTACTCACCAGGAATCCCCTGTAGATATAATGTTTGAAGCAGCTAGGAAAGTAGCCAAAGAACGTGGCTGGTAACAAAAAGGAGGCATAATGGCTAATTACGTTATCCGACCAATACCTCTTGCTGAGATGCTACTTGATAAATCAATGCTAACTTACAGGCGCAACTGTGGTCAGCCGTTTACGCAGCTCGTTTATGTCTGGTACATTGAGGGCCCGAAAGAAAAAATACTGGTAGATGCCGGGGTTAATGCTGAATACCTGTCACAAAAAAGAGGACTACCATCCAAAAGCATACAATCGCTTGAGTCCGGATTAATGAAGGTTGGGCTTACCCCTGACGATATTGACCTGGTCATAATCACTCATCTTCACTCCGACCACATAGCCCAGGGACGCCAGTTCTCCAAAGCCAGGTTTTTGGTACAGAAGGCGGAGCTAGATTTTGCTCAAGACCCTCACCCAACAGTTGCCGCGCAATACCCCAGAGAGTTCTTTGATGGGCTTAACTTTGAGGTAGTAGAGGGAGATACTACGATTTGTGACGGGGTATCGGTGATTAGCACCCCGGGGCACAGTCCAGGAGGGCAATCAGTAGCTATCAGCACTGCTGAAGGAACAGCTATTATTTCCGGCATTTGCACTATTCGGGAAAACTTTGAGCCCCCTGAATCATTGGGGAAAACTATGCCCGTGTTTCCCTGTGGAGTATTCGTTAACCTCTTTGATATGTATGACAATCTTCTCAAAATCAAGAAAATGGCTGATATCATCATACCAAATCACGAGCCGGAATATGTGCAAATAAGTCACATTCCTTAAATATTCCGCTTGAAAGCGCCACCAAGGCATAAATTGATTGTCAGATACGCTGGGCTACCAGCTCAGCGAGTTCTTTAACCTTTAGTAAGTCCTCAATATTAACCGACTTAACGGCATCATCAAGATTGATAAGACAGAAAGGGCATGCCGTCACCAGTACATTAGCGCCAGCTTCAATGCCCTCCTTAGCCCGAATATTGGCTATCCGACTCTCCTCAGCGTTGAAATCCGACCACATACGGCCGCCACCACCACCACAACAGAGACTATCCTGCTTAGTTCTTTTGAACTCCTCAAGCTTTATCCCCGGCATACTATTTAAGACCTTCCTCGGTTCGTCATAAATATCATTATGTCTACCCAGATAACAGGGGTCTTGATAAACTACCTTCTCTTCAATTCCAGACTTAAAGGCTAATCTCCCCTGCTCAATTAATTCTGCCAGAAGCTGGCTATAGTGCTGCACTTTAATCCCTGGCATTGCCTCTTGGGGATATTCATTCACAAAAGTATCATAGCAGTGTGGAGAAAGGGTTATAATTTGTTTGGGCTCAAGCGAATTAAACTGACTCAAATTCTTTTGGCAAATATCCTCAAATAACAGCCTGTCTCCAAGTCTAAGGGCAGGGCACCCACAGCATATTTCATCTTCCAATATGCCGAAGTCAATCTGCGCTTTGTTCAGTATTTTGATCACTGCCCTAGCCGTATCCCCGACTCTAGGGTCATTGAATGCCGTGCAACCTATGTAAAACAGGAAATCAAATTCACCCCGGTGAGAGAAGATTGGGGCACCTAAGTTTTTCATCCAATCCCTTCTCTCACTTGGAGACATTCCATAAGGATTCCCATACCGGAATAAGGACTCAAGAGGCCTTTTCTGATTAGGCATGGGCCCTATCCCTCCCTCAACCAAGAGTTCCCTCCCCTTATGAAAAGCGTCCAGAATTTTCACCCCGGTAGCGAATCTGTCACAAGCTAATTCGCAGTTTCCACATGTGGTGCAAGAAAATAAAATGTCCCTTAAATCGGTCAGGGTTTCTTTATCTCGTATTTCCCATTTGACGACATGATATAAAGCTAGGAGTATACCTGAGGCTCCGTAGCTTACTTCTCCTTCCATAACCCCGGTTGGTATATTTTCACCATCGGAATGCTGAGTAATCTCGTATAAGGGACAACCTAGCAGACAAAATCGACACTTAATGCAATAGGATGCTATGTCCAGGACAGCCTGTTTTAACTCTTCTTCATTCTCTTCCACTCTAGTCTCCTTGGTTAATACTATTGTAGAAAAACTACTCTTCGGGCAAGATTGAGGGGTTTAAGATATTATTAGGGTCAAAAACTCCTTTTATTGCTCTTACCAGTTGAATAGTCTTTTCACCATATCGTTGACGGTCAAAGTCGCTTCTCCTTGAGAATTGACCCCATTCACCACCGCATGTGCCGTATTTCAGATTCAACTGAGCTTCCTTCCTCATCACTGCCTCCAAAGCCCTCATCTTTTTTTCAGAAGGCCAAGCAATAGGCACATACATACCGGGATGAAAAGTCAATGCCCCAATATGACCAAAAAGGTATGGTTTTCCTACTTCCTCTAATATTGGTATGCCTTTTTGAAACTCCTCGCAGTCCGTATAGCAATCCAAAAGATTGGCTACAGTTGACACAACTTCGGTGTTAGCCGAAAATGCCTTCCTCTCTCTTTGGATATATGACCCTATTACTTCTCTCGCTGACCAAACCTTGTCCCAATACTCCATATCAACGACTCTTTTACACTCAATAGGTTTTTCCTTCTGGATAGTTTCAACTAGTCGCTCAACTTTATATGAAGCTATTTCTTCGGTTTCACCAATAGCCCGGAACATAAGGACAGGACCAGGAGGAAGCGGCAGCTCTTTCAGTCTAAAGCCAATTTCAGCACACCGAGAATCCAGAAGTTCCATAAATAGAGGAGGAGGGATTCTTTCAAAATACATCCTTTGTACTGCTTTGACTAGTGGTGGCACGCTATCAAAGAAAGCTACACCGTAAGCACTCTTGAAAGCAGGCACGAGCCTTACCCTAATATTGGTAATGACCCCCAATAATCCATCTCCACCGACAAAATACTGAGTTAAATCCGTTCCCGCCGCTCGCCTAAGACTCTTTGTCCCCATCTCTAAAATCTCACCGGTAGGCAGCACTACCTGCAAACCCAGTATGTAATCCCTAATCTTCCCTACTGAAGAATCAACAATATGCCCGCTGGTATTATTGGAAATAATTCCCCCCACACTGGCAATCCTTCTACTTCCAGGATACATAGGAAGAAAACAGCCCTCCTTGGCTAATTCATCGGCAACATATAGAACACGGAGACCTGGTCCACATTCAAAGAATCCATAATTCTGGTAAATCTTAAAGTCAGACAATCTGCTGGTTCTTAATACAATGCCGGGAAAGGGATAGGTTGCCGACCCCTTAAGGCAGGTTCCTGAACCTCTGACGAACACCGGAATTTTCCTGGAACTAGCGTATGCCATCAACTTGCTCACTTCGTCCGCAGAACCAGGCCTTACCACCACATAAGGTAAATTCTCCCTTTTCAACTCGGATATGCGGTAATCGGTAGCACTATTTATCCTCTCAAGCAAGCTGGTGGTAATAAACTTAGGATTTATGAGCCGACACAAATCCTTAACCATAGCGCTAACTTCCTGTTCGGTAAGCCTAACCATGCTGAACTCCTTATTAACCTTATTCCTCTAATTTATCATCGCCACCAGGACTTCCACTAGAACGAAGTTGCCTACACTCTTCTATCAGGGCTGGTAATACCTTCTGATAATCATCTATAACCCCGTAGTGTGCCCGCGAAAATATGTTGGCTTCAGGGTCTTTGTTTACAGCAACTATGGTGGTATTGCCTGATATGCCAGCCAGGTGTTGACTAGCTCCGGAAAGAGCCATTCCAATATAAAGAGAGGGAGAAACGACTTTACCGGTAAGGCCAATCTGGTAAGAAGCTGGGACCCATTTATTATCACTGGGAATTCTGGTGCAGCCGACAGCACCATTAAGTATCCGTGCCAGCTCTTCAAGCTGCTTGAAGCCTTCCGGGCTGCCTATGCCACGCCCCCCGCAAACTATGATGTTTGCCCCCTCAAGCCTTGCGCCAGGCATTTCCTCTCTCACCCTATCTATTACCTTAACCCGGGCAGTAGCCTCATCCAATTGCGGGTCAAAATGAACAACTTCACCCTTTCGAGAGGCATCCCGTTTTAGAGGCGGGATAACCTTAGCTCTGAGAGTAGCCATGTGGGGATGACCCGCATCGCAAACATACGTAGCCCAGGCATTACCCCCGTAAACCGGCTTAGTTTTTCGCAGACACCCTGTTTCCGCATCAATAGAAAGCTCAACACAATCGGTAGTAAGACCCGTCTTTAACCTGAAAGCCAGACTTGGCGCTAAATCCCTACCCAAGGTTGTATGCCCTAGAAGTAAAATCCCAGGTTTAACCTCCCTATCCAAGCTTTCCAAAGCAGCCACATACGTATCAGTCAGGTAATCTTTAAACAGGGGCGTATCTATGATATAAACTTTATCCCCACCAAGGGAAATAGCCTCACTGGCAACCTCCGGGCTAATTTGATTCCCGACGAAGACCGTTGATAGGGTAGCATTTAGCTCATCAGCAAGTGTTCGGCCCACAGTCAGTAGCTCAGCAGTTATGGAAGCAATCTTCCCTTCCTCAAGTTCACCAACGATGACAACCTCGCTTCTATCCATGTTTCTATCCATTCCTTCTCCTACACAAATAATTCCCCTAAATTAACTTAGCCTCTCTAAGCGTCATAGCTAATCTGGTCGCCTTCCCCTCGGGGGAAGTCTCCTCTATGAACTCACATTTACCCTCACCATGGCTCGGGATAAATAAGGAAAGCAGCCTATTTTGCGGCTTGGCAGGGGTGATTTCCTGACTGGTCCAAACAGGTATTTCCTTCTTGGAAGCCTCTCTAACCTTTCTAAAAGTAGGGTATCTGGGCTCGCCAATCTCACTGCTAACTGTGGCTAGAGCTGGAAGAGGAACTTCTACTATCTCATGCCCGTCCCATAGTAGCCTCTCCATCACCACCCTTCCACCCCTAATCTCAATATTAACTACTGTAGTAACGCTAGGTATACCTAAAAGTTCGGCGATACCAGAACCAACCTGTCCTGCATCCCATTCCCCCTCCTGCCTTCCACAAAGGATAAGGTCAAATTCACCCTTTCTCTTAATAGCTTCAGCAAGCACAAAAGCGGTGGCAAAACTATCAGAGTCATCGAATAAAGGGTCACTCAGAAGGATTCCTTCGTCGCAACCCATAGCTAGACAGTGCCTGATAATGTCTTGAGCAGATTCCCTCCCCAAGCTCAATACAGTTATTTTGCTATCAAGGGAATCCTTTATCTTTAATGCGGCTTCTACCGCCCTCTCATCGTAGTCACTAATGACTAGTTTCCTGCCCCCAGGAAGGATGGCTCGCTTACTTTCAGGGTCGAGTCTGAAAGCGCTAGCCGGTATCTCAGGGTCAGGTATCTCCTTGACACAGACAACAATATTCATCTTGCTCTCCTCTGCTTTACTGAAATTAAAGTTCCAACCTCGATATCCAAGTTTAGCACCATGTTAGAGAACTCACCCTTCCTCAAGAACTGCACTGGCGCCAATCCCTCAGACATTCATTGCCACAAGCACAAAGGTAGTCAACCTAGGCCAATCTGTCAGGGTGCTGCTGGCTGCATGCGAATTGTGTGGTAAAGAAACTTGGAGAAATAATTAAAGCGGTAAGGAACTGGGAAAAGACAATAATAAGCTTTTCAGGTAGCCATTGTATTATACATTGTGATTGCCAATCAGCTTGTTCCGATATTATTCTTTAATAAAGGTTAAAATCAATACCCGTCTTATCAGCCATAACTGAAAGGCACAGAATTAATATTAATGCTACTACCCGATGCCACAGTCATTAATAGTTAGTCTGTTGGTAGATGCCCAGTCTCTCCAGTGTTCCTGACACTTAGAGTATTAGCTTTAACTCTTTCCTATTCTGAACATCTTGGTGCCACATACAGGGCACACCCCTTGAGTCGCCGGCTTACCATTCTTCATGGTTATTGCCTGAGTGTTCTTCATTTCCCTCTTGGTGCGGCATTTCACACAATACGCTTGCATTTATCAACCTCCCTTTCTGATTATGGATGATAAACAATTCCTCCCTTAATGTCAATAGCCCACTGGTCTACTTCACTAAGTGAATCCAATTTGAGAATATCTGATAGCTTTGTCTCAAAGATTGTTTCGTGGTAGCATAGGTTGGGACCTTCAGGAACTGATTTTCCCCAAAGAACGCACGATGCAAATAGAGATACTTGGTGCAGAATCTTTAGGGGTTCGTGGCTTATGCACCGTAGTTAGGACAAAAGACCGCAAAGTAGTTATTGACCCTGGGGTTGCCCTGGGGTTTAGGCGACATGGTCTGCTGCCCCACCCAGTTCAAGCGGTGGCTTCAGAAAGAACCAGGAGACTTATTGAAAAAGCTCTAGAAGATGCCACCGATATCGTGATTAGCCACTTCCATGGTGACCATCACCCACTAGTTGATGCTAACCCCTATCAGCTTTCCATAGAACGAGTGGCTAAGTTCTGTGTCCGCCCCAGACTATGGACTAAAGAGACAAAAGACCTCTCATATAATCAGGCTTATCGCGCCAAGGCTCTGGCTAACAGGCTTGGCCGGACTCTACCCGTCGCCGATGGAATGAGCGACGGACAACTAACTTTCTCCCTCCCTGTTCCCCACGGGAGGAAAGATGGGCGCAGCGGCAGCGTGATGATGACCCGAGTTGAAGATAACGGAGAGGTTTTTGTCCACGCCTCCGACATCCAGATGCTTGGTGATGAGGCAATTAGGCAGATTATTGCCTGGCAGCCAAACATAGTAATTGCCTCGGGTCCACCCATTTATCTGCCCAGCCTAACCTTTGATGAGCAGGAAAACGCCTTACGCAGAACTTTGCAACTGGCGAAAAGGGTTGACACCCTGATTCTTGACCATCACCTGATGCGCTCCAGAAAGGGAGAGAAGTGGCTAAACTATGTCTCCTCTCTTTCCCAGCATAAGGTCATCTGTGCTGCCGACTTTATGGGATGCCGCCGCAATCTACTTGAGGCTGACAGAAGACTTTATTACAAGAGACTGCCTGTGCCCCAAGGCTGGCATGAAGCCTATGCCCGTGGTGAAATTGATGTGCTCTCCGATTGGTTTAACAAAGTGAGATGAAACTTATCAGTGCTTGTCTATTAGGAATAAGGTGTACCTGGAACGGTAATGATAAATATAAGAATGGCCGAGCTATTGAACTTTCCCGAGTTGAGACCCTGATTCCGGTGTGTCCTGAGCAATTGGGAGGGCTACCGACTCCCAGAGCACCTCAAGAAATCCAAGATGGGACAGGAGAGGATGTCCTTAATGGCAAATGTAAGGTTCTGAACAGAAACGGAGAGGATGTTACCAGAAAATTTATCAAAGGAGCTGAAGAAACCTTAAATATTGCCCGACAACTTAATATTAAGGAATTCATAGCCAAGTCCAGAAGCCCATCCTGTGGCTGGGGACAAATATACGATGGCACATTTTCGGGAAGGCTAATTGATGGTGATGGGGTAACAACCACGCTATTAAAGAAGAATGGGGTTAGAATCATTCCAGAAGAAGATTTATAGTTACTCGGCTTAACCAAACTGGAGCGGAAGACGAGATTCGAACTCGCGACCCTCTCCTTGGCAAGGAGATGCTCTACCACTGAGCCACTTCCGCTCCTTTCATTGGTGCCGAGGCCCAGAATCGAACTGGGGACACGCGGATTTTCAGTCCGCTGCTCTACCGACTGAGCTACCTCGGCAGTAAAAATATTGTAGCTATTAGCAATAGGAGTGTCAAGCCAAAAAGATTATTTATTAACCTCACCCCCTTTATCCCCCTCTCCATGATATGGATATGTATTCCTATCATGAGGGGGGAAGATTGTTTTGAAGGGGCTTCGCCCCCTTCACCTTGACAAACTTGGTGTCTGGAGGGTGTAACCACCCTCAGTTTGGGGGAAGATGTCCTTTAGCAGCAGTGTTCTACCGGTCTGAATGGTGGTGAAGCCATATTTTTTTCGGATGTGGTCAATAGCTTTATTTAGTTGCTCCAGCCTTTGGGTTGATGAATCCAGCATATCTAATTGTCTGCCTGATTCAGTCAGGTTTGATACCCCGACACCAACAAGACGGATTGATTGCTTCTCTTGAGATAGTGCCCTGTTTAGTAACCTTACCCCGGCATCAAATATTATCTGGTCAGCATCGCTGGCTTGCCTCAAGGTATGACGACGGGTAATGGTGGTGAAATCAGCATGCCTTAGCTTCAAGGTTACGCACTTCATCAGCTTACCCCGCTGGCGTAACTCACTGCCAACCCGCTCGCTAAGATAACGCAGCGTTGCCTTTAGTAGACAGCGGTCCCGAGTGTCTTCGCCAAAAGTGGTTTCGCGACTGATGGACTTGGCAGCACCGGGAGGTTCCACCTGCCTATCATCAATGCCCTTGGCGTAGTTACGCATTCGGTCACCAGCAACGCCAAAGTGGCTCTCAACCACATCAAGCGGCATAGTGGCTAACTGCCCTATAGTATGGATGCCAAACCCATTTAGTATTCGCTCGGTCTTGTTGCCTATCCCTGGCAGTCTGGCTATAGGTAAGGGTGCCAAGAAAAAGCGCTCCCTTCCAGCGGCTACCTCCAGTAATCCGTTCGGCTTGGATAACTCAGAGGCAACCTTAGCAACTACCTTGCAACTAGCGATACCCACTGAGGCACAAAGCTCTAGCTCATCCTTAATCCGCTGCTTTATTTTGACAGCCATTTGATGAATAGAGCCATAGATAGACTCAAAACCAGTTACATCCAAATAGGCTTCATCAAGGCTTACTGGCTCCAGATAGGGTGAAAAATCAGCCAGTATAGCCATAAATTTCTGTGAAGCATGGCGATACTTGGAGAAGCTCCCCTCAATGAAGATAGCCTGGGGGCAAAGGCGGCTGGCAGTGGTAAGTGGCATACCAGCGTGTAAGCCAAAACTCCGGGCTTCATATGAAGCCGAGGCAACTACGCCGCGGCGGTTGGGTTTGCCACCAACTACTACCGGCTTATTTTGAAGCTTGGGATTTAGCGCCTGCTCTACCGAAACAAAGAAGGCATCTAGGTCAATATGCATTATCCTTACACAATTTACCATACACTTTCATTATACCAGTTAAAACGGGAGCGTGTTAATGAATTATTTTGATGCTAAGAGGGATAGCTCAATTATCAATGCCAGTGGTTTTTTCTGTTCTGCCTGCCTTGTGGGCAAACCCCAATCCGAAGCCAGCCCTGACCCCCGCTATTGTCAGGTTTGTTACCAGTTCCTACTTAAAAAAGCAGAGGACACCCATTTCAAAGCTATTACCCCTTTATTATTGCTCTTAACGAATAATAGTACGGAGGGTAGTTTTTATCCACTCGACGCGGTGGAGTGGATAAAATGCAACTAATACTTCCCCCTTTGAGCCAGGTTTAAGGCAATAGGGTAAACATTGAGGGAGCCATACCAGTCGCTGGGGATGATACTGTATCCACTACACCAAGATGTTCAGAATAGGAAAGAGTTAACGCTGATATTAGGAATTCCGGAAAGGCTGGCACCTGTTCACAGATAGCCAGCCTTTTTGTTATTACACAAACTGGACAAAGGTTGCATGACAAGCCTGTTTCCAACAGTTTTGCTCTCCGATAATCTGTTTCTTTCGTGAATTTGCCTAGCCCATCGAGCTTGGATAGGCCCAATTGACAAGCATTGACAAGCCCACCCTTCAGTCGCAGTAATAGGGTGATGGATTGATGTATAATGAAGCCTAGGTATGCTTAAAGCCTGAGAGCGGGGTTAGCAATTGAAAAAGAGCCTGATCTTAGCACTGCTCCTTATGGGTTTTACCGGCACCTTGGCTCAGGTAATCATGATCAGGGAATTGCTGGTAACCTTCTACGGGAACGAGCTATCTATAGGAATAATCCTGGGTAACTGGCTTATTCTGGAGGCTGCAGGTAGCTTTTTCTTGGGCAGGATTGCGAATAAGCCGGAGAGAAGTGTAGATGCGTATGTAGCTCTTCAATTTGCCATTGCTATATTCCTTCCCCTGGCGGTCTATGGTGCCAGAGTGGCGAAGACCATGCTTGGCATTCCGGTGGGGGAAATGGTGGGGCTCTTCCCTGTCTTCTATTCTTCGTTACTTCTTCTAGCTCCCCTCAGCCTAGCAGACGGCGCCAAGTTCACTATCGGTTGCCGAATATACTCTAACCTGACGAAGGAGACAGCCCACTCAATTGCCCGGGTCTATATTTACGAAGCCATCGGTGCCGTGATAGGCGGAGTGCTCCTCGCCTTCCTAATTATCCCTCATTTCCATTCGATAGAGGTAGCTCTTGGCGTTGGTGGCTTGAATTTAATCTCAGCTATCCTGCTGATAACTCTTTTCAAAAAATCTTTCCTCCCAAAATTAAGAGCAAACCATCGATTTGGTGTAAGTTTTCTCAGTAGAAGTGCCTATTTCTTGCTTGTCGGTATCATCCTGCTGGCTTCGACGGGCTATGTTTTATTCAGCCCTAAGGCAGATGAAATCCACAATCTTTCTACGCATACCCAGTGGCAGGGCTACGACTTGCAGTACTATCAGAATTCAAACTACGGCAATATTGCTGTTACCAAGAGAGGTGAGGAGTTTACCTTCTACAGCGATGGCATCCCTATCGCCACGGCACCACATCCAGATGAAGCCTTTGTCGAAGAGCTAGCTCATTTGCCTATGCTGTTCCACTACTCGCCGCGCAAGGTACTCATCGTGGGGGGTGGCATCGGGGGGTTAATAAACGAAGTAGTTAAGCATCCGGTGGAGAAGGTAGATTATGCTGAGCTTGATCCCCTGATAATCGAAGCTGCTCATAGCTTTGCCACACCGCTAACTGAGTTTGAACTGAGTAACCCTAGGGTAGCTGTCCATTACCTTGATGGCAGGTTGTTTATGAGCAGAAGCCAAGAGTGCTATGATGTGATTATTATCAATTTGCCTTCACCATCCACCCTCCAGCTCAACAGGTTCTATACTAAGGAATTCTTTGAGATGGCAGAGGTAGCGCTAAATCGTGACGGTATCCTGGCGGTTACTTGCCCCGGTTCACTCAGCTACATGGGTGAGGAACTGGCAAATCTTAATGCCTGCGTTTACCGCACCCTGCATGACATCTTCCCTTATGTGCGGGCTATTCCCGGCGAAACCAATCTTTTCTTGGCTTCCCCCTCAACTGGGATTTCGACCGTGCAGGATGCTCTCCTCGTTCAGCGCTTGCAGGATCGTGCTCTGAAAACCAGGCTTCTGACTGATTTCCATATCCGGTATAAGCTGGATAAGGCGAGGGCGAACTGGCTATTAAATTCCCTTGACCAAGTACCCGAGGGCAGGATTAACCAAGACCTTTCTCCCTCCGGGCTATTCTATGATATATCGCTGTGGAGCGCCTTGGTTTCTCACCGCTTCGAAGGCGTTTTCAAGTTGATGGGTAAGGCAAACCTGTGGGTCTTCCTCATACCGCTGGCAATATTTATGGTCGCATTCTTTGCGGTAAGAAGGCGAATCCCCAAATTAGGAGCAGCCTCTGTTGCAGTCACCATTGTCACCACCGGCTTTGCCGGAATGGCTTTTGACATGGTCTTAATCCTTGCCTTTCAGTCCCTATATGGGTATGTTTACCAGATGATTGCGCTGTTGACCGCTGTCTTCATGGTCGGGTTGGCCATAGGAAGCACCATGATGACTCGTATCATGAGCCGGGTCACCAATAACAGGTCCCTTTTGATAAAACTCGAGTCTCTGATTTTGGCATATTCTATCTTGGTTCCAGTGATACTTGTCGTTTTTCACTCCCATCTGGGTGAGCCAGTGATATTCGCTCTCGTTCAAGCGGTCATCCTCTTTCTAAGCCTTGTCTCCGGGGTTCTCGTTGGCTCCGAGTTTCCTCTAGCCAACAAAATATATCTCAAAGGTAGGGGGCGTGTGGGTAAAGTAGCCGGAGGCCTGTATGCTTGTGACCTTCTTGGAGCCTGGGTGGGTGCCCTTGCCGTGAGTATCTGGCTGATTCCTGTGCTGGGGATTGTCAACACCTGTATCCTGATAGCCTGCCTCAAGGTAGTCAGCCTTGTTCTAGTAGTCACCTCGAGGCTGTAGTCCTACCAAAGCTTCAGCCTGAATACCCCTTCACCATCAGTTGCAGCATACAGCACCCAGCCGTCAGAGGACAGAGCCATAGCGGTGACCGCCTTTGTGGACAAGCCTTCGTTGATGGGGGTCCAGGTTAGTCCTCCATCGGTGGACATATAAACCCCAAGTGAGAAATCGGCGGCATAGATGGTGCTGGGTTCTACCGGGTCGATCACGATGCTCCTGATGGTGGTCCAGGGAATGGAATAATAGTCTACGCCAGCAAGCCTTTTCGGCTTTACCAGCGATATGCCTGGCCTGACCTGTCCCACCCGCTGGAGAAACGAAGGGCATTCCACCCTGATGCCATAATTAATCCCTTCCCAAAGCTCACCACCGTTGGTGGTCTTAAAGATACCCACTCCTTCAGCTAGCCCAGCATAGACTGTTTCTGGGTCTTTGGGGTCGATGACCAGGGAGCGAACATCTAAGGACATAAGCCCGTTATTTACCGGCACCCAGCTTTCCCCACCGTCAGTGGTTTTATATACTCCGTCATGAAGGGTAGCTATGTAAACAATATCAGGATTTCGGGGATGGACAACGATATGATTGATTATTTTAGTAGAATTCTCCAACCCAAAATTCTTCTCCGTCCAGGTTTCACCTCCATCCACAGATTTATATATTCCGAAACTAGGTTCAAGGGATGGGTCAACCATTCCAATATTTGTCGTCTTTCCCATGCCGGCGTAGACTATCTCTGGATTCGAAGGGGCATAGGCTATAGCCTTAAAGCCATGCCATTTTTGGGGGTCACCCGGGTCAACACTAGGATGCCTAAAGACTTGCCTCCAGCTCTTTCCGCCGTCAGTACTCTTGATAATAGTCCCATCATGATCGGTGGCAGAAAGCAACTCCTGGGAATTATCAGGCGAAAGAGCCACAGTATATGGCTCGTCGGATGCTGTCCCAAAAGCCAGGCCAGCCCATGTCCTGCCACTCTCGAAACTTCTAAACAGTCCACTCCTGCCAGCAACATAAACAATTAGGGGGTTGTCTGCATCTATGGCTATATCACGCATAGCGGCACCAGTATAGCCTTCGCTTGAGTTAGTCCAGGTCTCGGCTCCATCAGTAGACTTAAAAACCCCGCCATTGTAGTTGTTGACAAACACTGTCATTGGGTCATCCGGGGCCACCACGGCACTAATAGGAGTACCAGCGGTAATTCCCGGCGATCCCCACAAATGTTCTCTAGGCTTCCAAAAGCGCTGCCATGTATTTCCCCCATCATCGCTGCGATAAAATGCAGTTATACTTCCGGCATAAATAACGTCTGGATTCGAAGGCGAGATTGTTACCACTGAATATACTCTATAGTCGCTAGATAATACCTGGGTCCAGTGGTCTCCCCCGTCCGTAGTTCGGTAAACACCCCCAAAATTACCTTCGCGCTCGGCAACGACCATTCCCGCAGCAGCAAAAAGTATCTGGGGATTTGTGGGATGCATCTCCAGAAAGCCGATAAAGAGATTATCTATCCCATTATTGATCTGCATCCAGGTTTCGCCGCCATCGGTGCTCTTGAGAACACCCACGCCTATCTCGTTATAGGCCTCTCTATCGAAGATTCCGGTGGAGGCGTACAATGTATCCGGGTTTGTAGGGTCGAAAATAATGAACCTGGCTAAATTGTCTCCTTCCCAGACGCACCTCCAGTTTTCTCCGCCGTCCTCGGTTTTATAAATCTTTCCTTTAGTCTTAGAGAATTCTACCCCACGAATTCCGATGTCGATTTCTGCTCCGGCAAAAACGATATTAGAGTTCCGAGGATGGACGGCGAAGCCCCGAAAGGTTATTTCCCAGAACTCGGCGATGCCGTTATCCTTTTTAACCCACGTCTCACCGCCATCGGTTGACTTAAAGATTCCTCGCATGAATTGAGTCCCTACCCAGACGATGTCGGGATTATTGGGGTCTATGGTCAGGCAAAAGATGGGGATGCCATCCAAAGAGCCACCACTCCTTGAAGTTATTCCTGTATTCCTCTGAACCCAAGTATTCCCGCTGTCATAGCTCTTGTTAACGCCGCTGGGATTATCGGTCACAAACATAATATTCTTGTCTAACGGGTGAATCCTGACGTCATAGCCCAAACCTCCGCTGGGCCCCCCAGTCTTTACCCATTTTGCCCATTGGACAAGCGTCGTCCCGGTCACGGTTATATCATCAAAGTAAGCCTGAGAATTATCCAGGGTTTCAAAGGCAAACCCACCCGTGCGAATAGGAATATCGTCGTCGGTATAATCTATTTTTAGGGCATTATCTAAGTAAACCCTAATGTTGTTTCCTTCGACCACGATCTTAGCCTTATACCATTTATTTAGCTCTAGGGCTTCCGGAAATTGAAATAACTCAAAGAAGTCTTCGCCTATCTGCTTCTGCAAATAAAACTCCTCCTGTTTCATCCCCAAGAAATACCTAGAGGAGACTTCTCCCAGATTATGTCTAAAATTGAAGTGAAAACCTCCGGCAAGGAGTTTAATTTTTGCTTCAATCGTGTAATCAGTCCATTTGCTAGCACTAGGGCGAGCCCACTGGTGCCCTGAGCCGCTTAGAACGTAATTGCCATCCTCTAGTTTAACATCCCAACCAGGGTCAAGTGCCCAACCGTCAGCATTCCTGTCTTCAAAGTCGTCCTGGAAGAGTATACCTTCCTCTTTGTGAACGAAGGGGGTCTCAGGGCGCGGTGGTGATGGGGTGACAGCGGGCATAAGTGTTGGGGTAGCGGGTTCTTCAGGTGAAGGTTCAGTCGGAGACGGAGTCGGTGCTGGCTCCTCTAGAGTGCAGCCACCCAGGAGCAGCCCGAGGATGAGCAGGCCAGTCAATCCAAGCAGTAGCACTCTTGAATGCATGGCAACCTCCTATTCCCCCCAGATGCCGGGAATTTCATGCCCACAGAACTTGCATTTCCCGTCCACGATATTGTTCTCCTGAATAAGTAAACCCTTCCGGTAGATGAGCATTTTACCACATTTGGGACAGTAAGTGTTTGCATAATCATGGCCTGAGATGTTACCAATATATACATAGTGTAGCCCTACCCCGCGAGCAATATCGTGTGCCTGCTCCAGGGTGGAGAGGGGCGTGGGAGGAAGACCAGTCAGCTTACAACAAGGGAAGAAGCGGGAGAAGTGTACCGGTGTCTCCTCCCCCAGGTTGTCTCGGATCCAAGTGCACATCCTCTCAATGTCCTCCAGGTCATCGCTCCAAGTGGGGATGATGAGGCAGACGACTTCCAACCATACCCCGTGCCCTTTTATGAGCTTCAGCGTGTCCAGTACCGGAGCTAGCTCACCTGTGGTAAGCTCGCGATACACTTCGGCGTCAAACGCCTTTAGGTCGATAGCCACTGAATCCACATAGGGCAGGATAGCTTCCATAGGCTCAGGGCTCATTTCGCCGTTGCTATGAAAGGTGACCCTGAGGTGCTTCTCCTTTGCCAGCCTGGCAATATCATACATGAATTCATACTGCTGGGTAGGCTCATTATAGGTAAAGCAGATGGTATGCACATCGTGGTCTATTGCTGTTTGCACTACTTCCTCCGGTGTCATTGGCACCGCCTCAACCTCTTCTGGAGCTTTGAAGGTAATGTGCCAGTTAATGCAGTTCTTGCACCTCAGGTTACAGGTGGCAGTGCCCACACACAGCGTATCGCTCCCCGGTTCCATGTGAAACAGCGGTTCCTTCTCCACGGGGTCAATATGCATCGCTACCGGTTTCCCATAGGTCAGGGTATACAGCTTTCCGTCTCTATTCTCACGGGCCAGGCAAAATCCCCTCTTACCCTCTGGAATGGTACAGTTTCTGAAGCAGAGCTGGCACTGGACAGTGTTACCCTCCAGAGGCTGATAATACTTCGCTTCCGTAAACTGCTTCTGACCAGGGGAAGGAGTGGCTTCGTCTGGAGGGGGTGAGGGAGGGGCACAGTGCAAAATTCCAACGCTTCCAATTACGACAAAGCATACTAGGACCAGTATTTCCAGGCCCAGTCTGAACTTATTTCTTCTGTTCTTAGTATTCACTTCGACTCTAACCTCACAGCACCTGGATTATTAGTCGAACTCCGTAAGCCAATAGTAGAACGCCACACATCCGCCGAAAGAATTGATAAATCCTCGGTGTTTTGAATACAGCACCGGGAACCACACCAGCTAAGATTCCCATTATAACTATCGGTGTAATTACTGCCGGTCCAATTCCAAAGCAAAGACTGTAAAACATCCCCAGAAGAGGCCCTTTCGCCGTCAAGGCTATGTAGGTGAGCACACCAAGGAGGGGGGCACATGGTGTAATACCAATAATGAAGCCAAGCAGGACCATGCTCTTAGTACTGTCATCAACAGTGTGCCTCTTCAGCAAGCGGCACAACTTCAGACGAGGGTCTTTACCTAGGATAATTAGAGCCCCCAGTAGCGATATAAATGACCCCGTCAGAATCCATACGTAAAAGGAGAAATCATGACCATCTAGAATACCGGTGATAAACACGCTTGAGAGACCGGCGATGAATCCTAGAAGGAGGTAACAAAACAGACGTGACAGAGAGAATATTAAGGTGGCCTTGAGACCATCGCGCCAACCGTCTGTGGTTCCAGCAACATAAAGCCCTAATACGGGGCCGCAGGTGAATATGCACTGACTCGCCCCTAGTGCCAGACCAGTCAAAAACAGTCCTACTGCTGTATATTCCACCATCTCCCCTCCCTACATTATGGAAAATGCGGTGCTCCTATTTAGTAAATCTCAGCTTGATTATATCCCTTAAAGGAAGAGCATTCAATGCATTTGTTGGCGAGAGTTAACCCATCGTTAGTTGAACAAAACGCCCAATTGTTAAGGCGCGAGTTCTACCCTCCATGATAACTATCTTGAAAGTGTGGCTTCTTCAGGCCAGTCATCGTTGTTCGGTCCTCCGTAGGCGCCCATATCGTTTCGCTCTGTGCCTTTGGCTGGTGGTCGCTTACCATCGTTGTAAGCTGACCCGGGATCACCCGAATCGATACATGGAGAGCCTTCCTTAAGAAGGAAAACCCCATTCGCAGGGTCTACAAACGACGGGTCTTTGTTTATTATACTGTCCAACGTATACGCGCCCGCCCCTCCGGTTACTACGGAACCAACGTCTGAATGCAGGATCATCGCTGTAGCAACACCAGACTTCTCGGGTTGTACCACAAGATTGATCTGTCGGCTTTCACGCGAGTCTCTGTTGCCCCAAACTATGTCATTTCTCGCAGAGAGGTTTATGCTCCCCCCATCACCATAAGTAGAACCAGAGTAGAAGAAAATCCCGCCAAAGTCCTTACTCGCCGTATTGCCTGTTACAGTGTTGTTAGCCAGTGTCCAGGTGACCGAGCCTCCAGGCTCAGACACTGGGCAAGTTTTGCCAGAGCAACAATAGATGCCAGCACCGTATTGAGCCCTGTTCTTGGTGATGATATTATTATTTAGCGTAAAGGTGGTTCTCGCATCTGGCCCCCAAGCATACCCGAAAATGCCACCACCCCAGCCAGCCTCATTCTCGGTAATCACATTGTTTGTCAGGGTAAGCGTGGTGGCTCCTGAACGTGAAACAAAAGCCGCGATTCCACCACCGTCCCAGCCACCTTCACCTTCCACCAGATGCGTAACTGCGTTGGCGGTAATAATATTCTTGGTAAGTGTTACCACTGCTGACCCTCCGCCACCAGAATTGACCCGGATCCCGCCACCCTCGTTGTTCGCTGTGTTTCCTCGGATGGCATTGTTTGTCAGAGTGCTGACTACAGAACCTGCATTACACTCGATAAATATGCCACCGCCCCTGTTATTTGATGCGTTCCCGGCGATGCTATTGTTGACTACATTTAAGAGTATTGTTGAACCTTTCTTAGCAGCAGAGGCACAAATACCCCCGCCCGAAGCCGTTGCTGTGTTTCCCGTGATCGCGTTATTATTTAGGGTCAAACTTACATGTGAACCTGAGCCTGAGCAGCCCACGTGAATGCCACCACCGCGCTCAGCATTCCCATTCCGTATAGTGAAACCCTCAAGGGTGAGTTCAATGGCTACACCAAGTCCAGCCTGGATCTGGATTACCGAGCCGCTCCCCTTGCCGTCAATTACAGTCAAAGAGCTATTGTCGCTTCGGGAAATAAATTTTGAGTCCCAGCCGCCTTGGAGTGTGAAAGTCTTCGAGGTTTTTATGGTGATATTTTCCAAGTATGTCCCTTGAGCTACTTGAATCGTATCTCCACTACGAGCTGAATTGATAGCCTCCTGTATGGTGGCGTATCTGCCAGAGCCTCCTACTGTAAGTACCGAAGGTGTGGATGTTCGTGGCAGCGCGGGTGTGGGAGTTCCGTCACCTGCTCCTGCACAGCCAGCGGCCATCACCACCATAACCAGAAGAATGCTGACTGAGGCTAGCGCTCTTGAGAACATCATCATTCTCTCCAATGCACTTTAAGCTTTTTCAGCTTCTATTCTACACTGTATGTTCGGAGGCCACAATGGGTGAGAGATTAACCGAAACCAGCCACTGTCAAGATTGCACGAAACGCTAAAAAGTGCAACCCAGGGAGACTGTTGACATTCCGTAAAGAATAGACTATTCTCCATACAAAAAGGGGTGCAGCTTGATGCAAGCCTACTGTGTGAAGTGTAGAACAAAAAGAGAAATTAAGGACCCGAAATCGGTTACATTTAAGAACGGGCGCCCGGCAACGCAGGGGCTGTGCCCCACCTGTGGCACCAAGATATTCAGAATAGGGAAAATCTAAAACTGACCTTGTGATCCGGAGGCTAGGCACTATGTCACCAAAAGATGTGGAGAGTAACAAATAGCGAGTTGAGGATTGTGCTGTGGTTCTCCGGACGGACTTAACGCTACCTCAGTCGAGAGCAAAAGAATTTGGAATGGAGAAACCAAACTCACCCATGTTGTAATGCGACCCCGTGAGGAATGGGTTGAGCTAA
>DAOWKM010000122.1 GCA_030643695.1 Dehalococcoidia bacterium
GCTGTTTTTACGCCTGAAAAGCTGATAAAAAATTCGGGAAACAATTCGAGGCTAAATAGGGGTTAACAGGTGTGGATTGTTTTTCGAGTTATGTTAAATATATGGAAACCTATCCCCCTGTCCCCCTTCCCTTATTAAGGGAAGGGGGATAACTATTCTTTGAAGGGGCGTTAACCCCTTCAAACTACCCTAATATGTCATCTGTAATTTCGGGTTGTGTGAGAGAGGAGTTCAACTCGCCGTTATTTAAAAGGGGAATTTAAGAGGGGCTTTGCCCCTCTCTAAAATCTTTTCCCTCTCTGTGAAGGGGGGAGTAATAAAGAAGAGTCAAAGAGAGGCGAAGCCTCTCTTACCTAACCAGTCCCCCTCCCTTACCAAGGGAGGGGGATAAAAGGGGTAGGTTCTAAAATAAATATTAAGGGGGTGAGGTTAATAAATACCCCCATTGTTATTTATTGAGTATTTTCTTATAATGAAACCTGTGAAGGTATAAGCGATGAAAGTGGTGTCAATTGTGGGAATGACTGGTGCGGGCAAATCAGAAGTGGCGAAGATGTTTGAGGAGAATGGCTTTATAACGATAAGATTTGGGGATATAACTGATGAAGAGATAAGGAAGAGGGGCTTACAGTTAAACGAGCAGAATGAGCGCCACATCAGGGAGCTCCTGAGAGAAGAATACGGAATGTCCGCTTATGCTATGTTAAATCTATCTAAGATTGATTTAGCTAGGAAACGTTCGGATGTGGTAATTGATGGGCTTTACTCCTGGGAGGAGTATACCTTTCTGAAAACATATTATGGGGAAGACTTTTATGTGGTGGCGGTTTGGGCATCGCCGAGAACAAGGTATGCCAGACTGCCCAGTAGATTGAGCCGGGGCTTGATACCAGATGAGGCTGAAGGTCGGGATAAGGCAGAAATAGAGAATGTTAACAAGGGTGGTCCCATTGCTATGGCTGATTTCACCATCGTAAATGAATCTTCCTTGAAAGATTTGAGGAAAGAAGCCAAAAGGATTATTTCGCAATTAAGTTGAAAAGATTAAGCCGACCAGATTCTGATGAGTATTTTCTGAAGATAGCTTCGGTAGTAGCTGAGCGCTCAACCTGCCGTCGGCACCATATCGGGGTAGTAGCAGTAAAGGATAAACACATACTGGCTACAGGCTATAATGGTGCCCCTTCTGGCCTTAAGGACTGCCTTGAGCTTGGCTGTCTCAGGGACGAGCTGAATATTCCGTCAGGAACAAGGCAGGAAATATGTCGGGGTATTCATGCTGAGCAGAATGTAATCATACAAGCCAGCCTCCATGGTGTTAGCCTTGAGGGGAGCACTATTTATGCCACACATACGCCCTGCGTATTATGTGCCAAGATGCTGGTGAATGCCAGGATAAGGAGGTATGTCAGTTTCGGTAGGTATGACGATAATGCCTTTATCGACCTGTTCAAGGAGGCTGGCATAGAAATTGACGTTAAGGAAAGACCCTCGTCTAGAATAAGCTATCTAGATTAGCTTATTTGGCTTGACATTAGTGATAGAATTTATTACGCATAATTTATGAGGTATGCATAGTGCCTGAGCTGTATGCTAAGGTAATTGTTAATCCGGTGGCAGGGGCTTATTCAACGCGCCGAAAGTGGTCTTTCATTAATAAGCTACTAAAGGGCGTTGGTTTATCGTTTGACTTTCAATATACCGAGGGTGTAGGGCATGCCATAGAGCTAGCTCGGGCAGCTGCTAGCGATGGTTATCGATACTTGGTGGCTGTTGGTGGGGATGGGACGGTGAACGAAGTAGCTAATGGTATCCTTTATTCCACTAGCGCAGCTAGAGCAGTGCTTGGTGTGATAGGCACTGGCACCGGTAGCGATTTTATCCGTTCAGTTGGTATTTCTCGGGATTATTCCATTGCCTGTTCCGCCCTGACCCGTTTTAGAAGGTTGTCCATAGATGTTGGTGTTGTTGAGTATCAGAGTAAGGGGCAAACCTTACAGCGCTTTTTTGTCAATGCGGCTGGCGTGGGCTTTGATGCTGCGGTGGTGAAGGAGACCGAGCACTTGCCCAAGTACTTTGGTGGCACTATCCCTTATCTGGTCGGGCTAGTAAGGACTCTGTTTAGATATAAGAATAAATCGGTTATCCTGAACATAGAGGATGAGTTGGAGAGGGGGCGTATCTTAAATGTGGTGGTGGCTAATGGTGGCTACGTTGGTGGCGGGATGCATATAGCGCCCCAAGCTGAGCTCAACGATAGTTTACTTGATGTGGTAATTGTGGGAGATGTAGGTAAGTTTGAGCTGCTAAAGGCATTACCTATGGTATATAAGGGGACTCATCTTAACCATCCCAAAGTCAGCTTGAGAAAGGCAACACATATCACCATTGAATCTCCAGAGCAAATGCTGGTATATGCCGATGGTGAACTGCTGGGGGAAAGTCCAGCCTCTTTCTGGGTGATGCCAGCTGCCTTGAGCATTGTGGTGTAGAACAAAAAGACCTATATATTTTCTCGTTGATAGGCTCCGTGGTAGCCTTCTGTTTCCTGGGTTAACTGTAAAAAGATAAGTTGTACCATTCTGGCATTCTTCTGCAGGCGAAATCCTTGAGGATTGTAGACCACCATAAGAGACTGTGAGCGACCGGAGTAGCCAGCATCCCATATCGCTGTGTCTATGGTGACCCCGCAACGAAGCAGACTTGACCTGGGTCGGGCTAAAGCCATAACATTCTTGGGCAGGTGGACAATCTCATTGTAGATGATAATATAAACACCGGGCACCAGGTCAATAAAACCCAGTCCATCAAACACCAATGGAGCTAAATCAGATACCACCCTCTGGTTATTGTTGACTGCTATCTTTCCCGATGACTGGAGCAGAGATACCTCACGCAGAGTAAGGTCAATGCCATTAGGTTGCACCTGCTCTTCAAGGTTAATATAGCCTTCAATTAGGGGTGGCTGTTGCTGGAGCAGGTTTTGGATGTCCTGACGGGACAAAACGGCTGTCATTTCTAAGATTTCCTATGCCTAGTATAGCACCTTTTTGCCTTAATGGGTAAGGCAGTTTTTTTGATTCGGCGCTGGTGAAATAGGAAGTGGGACTTGACAATTTAGGCTAACTGTGGTTAACTAATTATAGGTGTACCAAGTGAAACCTGAATACGCTGAGGAGGTGTGTTATGAGGCTTCATGCGGTATTAGGAGTTTGGCAGGTTGACAGTTGATGCCCTGCGAAAGCAGGGCGACCGAGGCTTGAACTCGGCTCGAGAGAGGGTTGGAGGTTAGTCTCGTAAACGAGATACCTAATGCGGTGGTGAACACCGCAAGTGAGTTGAGTTTGAGAGAGAAGCAGATTTGTCAGTGGGGAGCACTTTTTGAGGTGCTCTCCACTTTTTGTAATATGTTTGAACCGAGGAAAGTAAATGATATATTATTTACTTTTGCCTAACTTAGCCAGCGAGGATTTGAAAGTTCTTATGGCTATGGTTAGGCATTACAAGTCATTTTAGGAGAGAAATACGAGGCTTTGTGGGTATGAGATATAAAAGCTACCCGGGTTTCAGACTAACCCCGGTGTGGGTGTTAATAGCGGTTAACTTTCTGTTCTTTATTGCTACTATTATAGTTCCAGAACTTGTCTTTCTTTTGGGATTACAACCGGCAAGCCTTCTCGCCAGGCCGTGGACCATAGTAACCAGTTTATTTATCCATGGCAGCTTGTGGCATATCATAGCTAATATGCTGACCCTCTACTTCTTCGGGACATACCTGTCTAGGTTGGTTGGGGAGGGTAAGTTTTTAATTGTTTATTTTTGCGGAGGCATACTAGGTAGTGTTTTATTTATACTTCTGGCATCACCCTTTTCCATAGCTGTTGGTGCCTCTGGGGCGATATTCGCCTTAGGTGGGGCACTCGCCATAATGAGACCCAAACTGAGGGTGTTTATATTCCCCATACCTGTTCCACTTCCTCTTTGGATAGCAGTAATCGGAGGCTTTCTAATAATCTCCTTTATTCCCCATATAGCTTGGCAGGCTCACCTCGGAGGCTTAATTCTTGGACTTATCGCCGGCTATTTCTTTGGGAAGAGGGAGCGCCGCTCCTTTCCGTTCTGACCAAATATGGAAACTGGCAGCGACTGGATTCGAACCAGTGACCAAGAGCTTATGAGTCTCCTGCTCTACCGCTGAGCTACGCTGCCAACAGGTAGAATATAGCATGGTTCAGATTAGGCTGTCAATTTCGGGGTTATTTACTAGCTTGGATAACATATTTCCTTAATTCATCAGGTAATCTGGTTTTATCGTTGGTCAGCGCCGGTATAATCGGTGGCTGACCATTAGCCTCCATAATAGCCATTCCCTCAGGACTCAATAGAAGGCTAACCCAGGCTATAGCTAATTCGGGGTGGGGGGCATTCTTGGGGATAGTTAATCCATAGACAATTGGCTTTCCTTTCCTGATGGCCGTTGTGCCTGGTTTCTTACCGCTGACTTCTACTTCGGCTGTGGCATATTTATCAGCAAACTCACCACTGGAGAGGTCAATCTCAGCAGGTAGCTCAATATAGTTGAGGTGGTGCTGCTTAGCCACTGAGAGATACTCAAAGGCATAGTCTAGGTTACCTGATTCAAGCAGGGCAAGCAGGTCTACCGATTTAGCACTTTCCATCTCCCCCTCACCGCCATACAGTCGCTTATACAATCCAGGTATGTGGTAGTAATCCTTGGCTAGCTGCCACAACATCAGTGTTCTATACCCACAGGGGTCCTGGTTAGGGTCACTGCGACCGTAGCTCACCCCATGGCGCGGTAAAACATCATACCAGTTATCGGCATCTATCTCATCCTTAAACCGGGAACTATCAGTATAGCAAATTACCATTTGGTTATGAGCAAAGGCAATATACCAATCAGCATACTCAGGGGACATCATCTCGAGAATAAGAGAATAATCGGCTGAGGCGATTATGTCAGCCCTTTTATCCAGCTCGGTTACCTTGCGTATGGTAACAACACTGCCGGCGGCTTCGGTTCTCACCCCTATATCAGGGTATAGTTGGTTAAATGCCTTGTTCATCTCATCAACGGGGATGGTCAGGCTGCCAGCATGGTAGATGGTAAGGGTAATACCACCAGAACAGCCAGCTATCAGGCTTGATGTTAGCGCTAAAACCAGAAGCAAACTAGTAAGTAATCGTTTCATTTTAAATCCCTCATTTTTATGATTAAAAAACATGGATGGCTGACGCCTTAAATGTTATATAAACCTTGTTTCCTTCGGCCAGCTTCATCTCTTCAAACGAGCGGCGGGTAACCAGGCAGACAAAGTCTGGTGGTAGGTTCACGGTGAGATAAAGAGTAGAACCTCTATCGGCGATATAGGTAATAGTGCCACAAAAGGAGTTGCGGGCACTGGAGTGAAGGGGCTTGGGGGAAATGAGAATATCCTCAGGGCGAACCGAGGCATGCAGCCTACCTCGTAGGTCAGTAACTACCACTAGCTCAGCATCTTCAGTCCTGAAGACAGTATTTCCATTGCCTTTATCTATCACCTCACCGGTAAAGATATTTCGCGTCATAGCAAAACGGGCAACAAATTCAGAATTGGGCTGGTTAAATATGTCCTTTGGAGTTCCCACCTGCTTTATTCTTCCCTCTCCCAAAACAGCAATGTGGTCACCTAAAGCAATTGCCTCCTCAAAATCATGGGTAACATGGATGGTAGTTACCTTCAATCGGTTATGTATGCGGCGAAGCTCTCGCTGCATGGCTTCCCGACTTTCAGGGTCAAGGGCGCTAAGTGGCTCATCAAGCAGCAGCACTTGAGGTTTGATGCTCAACGCCCTGGCCAGCGCTACTTTCTGCCGCTCACCCCCACTCAAGGTATTGGGCTTCCGCTCAAGGAGGTGAGATATGCCCAACAGCTCGGTTAGCCAGTCTAAGCTTGCCGCTATCTCTTGCCTTGCCTGTTTACGAAGTCTTAACCCGAAGACAATGTTATCTTTTACGGAAAGGTGGGGAAACAGGGCTTGGTCTTGATATACAATGCTTATGCCCCTCTTTTCTGGCTCAAGCCGTGTTATCTCCTTTCCGCTGAGCCATATTTCCCCACTCTTAACTGGATAAAGACCAGCAATAGTCTCAAGGAGCACTGTCTTACCGGCACCGGTAGGACCCAGGACGATGAAATACTCACCATCATCTACGGTTAGATTAATATCTTGAAGTTGGAAACTCCCCAGGTTAACACACAGATTCTTGGTTTCTATCATGCTTTCTCACCTCGGTAGATGACGGTCCTGAAGCCAATAAATAATAGAAGACAAACCAAAATGAGTAAAACCGCCACCGGTCTGGCATAGTCTAGTCCGTAGGTTTCAAAGCGATTCCAAACCAGGACAGAGGCAACCATCGGATGATAAGCGAGAATCAATATGGCACCAAACTCACTTATTCCCCTAGCCCACATCATTACCGTGCCAGCAAAGATGCTCCTGGAGGCTAGGGGCAGAGATACCCTGAAAAAGGATTGCCATGGTGAGGCACCGAGGGTGCGGGACACCTTTTCTAGCCTGACATCAACCTTCTTAAACCCCTCTTTAGCCGAATCAATCAAGAAGGGAATGCTGACGAAGAGCATGGCAATCACAATCCCAGCGGTAGAGTAAACAAAGTCAATACCGACCAGATGAAACGCCTTGCCGGCAAGAAAATTACTGCCAAAGACAAAGAGTAGGGCGATGCCGGCGGCGCTATGGGGCACTACAATAGGCACATCAATGAGCCCCTCAATAAATGTTTTCCCCCTAAAATTAGAGCGAGCCAGAATATAAGCCAGAGGAACCCCAAGAAGTAGCCCGGTAACGGTGGCAATCAAGGCAGCATAGATTGATAGCCAGATAGCATTTCTGACCTCCTTCTCAAGCAGGGTATCAAGCAGTATCCCGATGTCGGAGGCAACTACCATTTTGAGTAGAGGCACGGTGATAAACAGAAGAATAATCAATCCCAGTAGAATAAAGGTGAGTGTCATACCATTGGTGGTGAACCCTTTCTTGTTCAAAAATCACCTCCTGCCAGCGCTATTTATTGCTTGAGCATAAAAAAGCACCTCCAAAAGGAGGCGCTTGAAAATAGGGACAATAAATCCCAATAAGCAAACTCTCCTTTCCAAACACGGGAGGCATTGCCGTTTCCAGCGACACCCTATCGGCCAATCTCCATAGGCTTGCCCTTAGGAGAATAGGCTCGGAGAGAGCTATTTAATTAAAATTATGTCATCTATTTAGTTGTCGTTTGAGCCTTTCTAGTTTATCAGTTAAAGCATAGAGCTTCTGGCACTCTATTGTTTACCTGCCGTTCGTGCTTATTAGCTGCTATGATTTTACAGTGTCCTTCCCCGCTCTCACCATGAGTACCGGTATGGTTCCTCCCCGTAGCACTCTATCAGTAACGCTGCCGAAAGCCCATCGACTAAGACCAGTCCGTCCATGTGTTGACATAGCCACCAAGTCAGCATTGATTTCGCCAGCGGCTTTAATAATCTCCTCAGCAGCTTTACCGACTGCCACTTTACATCTTACAATGGCTCCCTTACTCTTTAGACTTTCGCCAGCTTTATCAAGGTAGTCCATAGCCTTTTTTTTGATTTGCTCCACCTCTTCGTCAGTATAAGGAATGCTAGCGGTTACACCCCCGGCAACAATATCGTGAGTCAGCGATGAGAGCACCTGAAAGAGAGTAACCTCCGCCTTTACTTCTGGTGATAGCCTAGATACTAGTTCCTCAACATAGGGCAAAGCAGCCTCACCTATTTTAGAGCCGTCTAGTGGAACAAGTATTCTCTCATACATTTCTCCATCTCCTTAAAATTTAATGATTTGTTGTTTGAGCCTTTCCAGTTTATCAGTTAAAGTATAGAGCTTCTGGCGCTCCTTCTCAATAATATTTGCTGGTGCTTTGGTTAGAAAAGCCTTGTCATTGAGCCTGGCTTCAAGGCGGGATAACTCGGCTTGACTTTGCTCTATCTCCTTCCGTAATCGCTTCTTCTCGGCTTCTAAAGTAACCATACTTTCCGCTGGTATAGCTACCTCGGTCTCTTTGAGCACTAATACCAGGGCATTTTCACCCGGCGGACCTTCTAGTCTGCTATCGTAGAAAGTAATTGGCCTTGCCCGAGCCAGGGTCTGGATGGTCTGAGAATAGGGAGCGATAGCCGATGTCAGCTTGCCACTATAAATTTGCGCCTCAATCCATCTGGTGCTCTCCACCTTATATTGAGCCCGAGCATTGCGGATAGAGTGTATTATTTCTATTATAGATTCCATCACTCGCTCTGATTCCGGGTCAATAGCTGCCTCCTCAGCCTTAGGGTAGGGAGCTACCATTATAGACCCGGTTGCTTGCCAGTCTGGAGGTAAGTGCTTGTTGAGGTTTTGCCACAGCTCCTCGGTAACAAAGGGCATATAGGGGTGCAGCAGCCGGAGTGAGGTCTCCAGAACATAAACCAGAACCGGGATGGGTGATATGACATCCTTGTCGGAGCGAAGGCGAATTTTGGCTATTTCAATATACCAATCGCAGAATTCACCCCAGAGGAAATCATGGATTTGTCGTTGTGCTTCTCCCAACTGTAAATCTTCCATCAGACTGGTTACACTCAATACAGTGCGACTCAATCGGCTTAGAATCCAGCGGTCTTCTGTCGGCAGTAAGCTCCACTGGATTTTCAAACCACC
>DAOWKM010000026.1 GCA_030643695.1 Dehalococcoidia bacterium
ATTTGACTACTGCAGTGTTCATTCCGCCTGGGCATTACAGGAGTCGGGCTACAAGAGCATTATGGTCAACTCCAATCCGGAAACAGTATCCACCGATTTTGATACCAGCGGCCGCCTCTACTTTGAAGCCCTGGACGAGGAAAGCCTGCGTGACATCCTGGAAAATGAAAGCCATTCTGCGGACAATACTCCACCTCCATCCATATCTCAGTTTGGTGGGCAGACAGCAATAAACCTGGCTGAGCCTCTATTTCGTAGCGGGATGCCCCTTCTCGGCTCCAGTGCTGAGGCTATTGACCTCGCCGAAGACAGGCGTAGATTTGAGAACTTCCTCAGTGGGTTGGGTATTCCTCAACCACCAGGGGCTGGGGTAAGCACCATAGACGAAGCACTCAGCATAGCCAAGCTCATCGGTTACCCGGTATTGGTTCGCCCCAGCTATGTTCTCGGCGGCAGGGCTATGGAAATAGTCCATAACGCTAACGAACTAGTCCGCTATATCAGCCTAGCTATGGAGCTGGATACGGGGCACCCTATCCTTATTGATAAATACCTGGAGGGGAAAGAGGTAGAGATTGATGCCATAGGTGATGGAGAGCGCGTTTTCGTCCCCGGGATAATGGAGCACATTGAGCGGGCCGGAGTCCATAGTGGAGACTCTATGGCAGTCTATCCACCAGTAAATTTGGCTGATTCAGAAGTAGCCACTATTGTTGACTATGCCATCAGGATAGGGCTGGAGCTTAAAATTAAAGGCTTAATGAACATTCAGTTCGTTATTATGCCCGGTCGCACCCAAGGGTCATCAGTTTATGTATTAGAAGTTAATCCTCGTGCCAGCCGCACTATCCCCTTTATCTCCAAGGTTACCGGGGTGCCGATGGTAAATGTAGCGACTAAGGTTATGCTGGGTAAGAGCCTCAAGGAGCAGGGTTATAACACCGGACTATATCCCCAACAAAAGCTGGTTGGTATTAAAGCCCCGGTTTTTTCTATGTCAAAACTACTCGGTGTTGATACTTACCTCGGTCCTGAAATGAAGTCCACCGGTGAGGTAATGGGGATTGACTATACCTTTGATGCTGCCCTAGCCAAAGCGCTTCTCGCCGCTGGGCTAATGCTATCGCCTCAAGGAGCTATGCTTTTCAGTATCGCTGATAGGGATAAGCCTGAAGCCCTGCCCATAATCAAAAAATTCTCATCATTGGGCTATAAACTCTATGCCACCGAAGGCACGGCGGCTATGATTGAGGCAGTTGGGCTTCCAGTAAAGATGATTAGCAAAAAGTTGAGTGAGGGGCACCCCAATGTTATTGATATCATCAATGACGGGACAGTAAACGGTGTGGTCAATACCATTACTGGAGGTCGCATCCCATTACGGGACGGTTTCCAAATCCGCCGGACTGCTGCCGAGAAACGTATTCCCTGCTTTACTTCGCTTGATACAGCTAAAACTGCCATAGTGGCGCTTGCCCATGGAAGCCAAATTTACAGTGCTCAACCACTGCCCGACTACCGAAGAAAGGGGTCAGCTTGAAGCAAGTTCTAGCCCCCATTATTTCTAACAATGAAGTTACACCAGAGACTCACCTTATCTGGTTAGAATCCCCTCAGGTAGCCTCTGAAGCTAAGCCAGGGCAATTTGTCATGGTGCGCTGTGGAGAAAACGCTGAATATCCCCTCCGCCGTCCGTTGAGTATCCACCAGCTATCTAATAATAAACTTTCCTTTCTGTTTACTGTGGTAGGCAAAGGCACATATTGGCTATCTCAACGCCAGGCTGGTGACAATATAGACCTGCTCGGACCGCTGGGTAATGGCTACTCTATTCATCCCGCCTCACACCACCTGTTACTGGTAGCTGGTGGCATTGGCATTGCCCCATTAGGCTTCCTGGCTCAGAAAGCCTTAAATCAAGGATGCTCGGTAACACTGCTTCTAGGAGCACCAACCGCCACTCAGCTTTACCCCAGGCATTTTCTGCCTGATGAAGCCGAAATCATTATTGCTACCGATGATGGCACCACCGGCAAAAAAGGCATGATAACCAACCTCTTGCCCAACTTTACTGGCTATGCCGACCAAATCTTTGCCTGCGGACCTATAGCGATGTATCAAACTATGTCACTCAATAAGCAGAGGCTTAAAGGAAAGTCAGTCCAGATTTCTCTGGAAGTGAGGATGGGATGTGGACGTGGGGTCTGCTACGGATGCACAGTGAGGACAAAAAGCGGGCTGAAGCAAGTATGTAAGGATGGCCCGATATTTGACCTAGACGATATTCTCTGGAATGAACTAACCTAAATAGGAGACAGGACATGACCTACAATAAAATAATCCTAGAAAAGAAGGGCGCAATCGCCAAAATCATTTTGAACAAACCCAAGGCATTGAACACTCTAGATGAAGAACTACTATCAGAACTCATGGCAGCAGTTGACGAGATAGAAAAGGATGACAGCGTTAATGTTGTCATTCTCACCGGGGCAGGACATGCCTTCTCAGCGGGCAGGGACCTGAAGAGCATACTGGATGGCAAAGAAAGAGCAGGAGGGTCAAGATTCAAAACCATAGAAGACCTGAGCAAGCCGGTAATAGCCGCAGTAAATGGCTACTGTTTCACCGGTTCGCTGGAACTGATAATGTGTGCTGATATAATAATAGCCTCAGAGGATGCGGTTTTCGGTGATACCCATGCCCGTTTTGGCATTACTCCCAGCGGAGGGCAAACTCAGCGGTTGCCAAAACAAATTGGACCCAAGAAGGCTAAAGAGTTGATGTTCACCTGCAATACCATATCGGCATATGAGGCAGAACGGATAGGCATGGTAAACAGGGTTGTCCCCCCAGAAAAGCTGGAAGATGCCGCCACGGAAATGGCAGAGAAGATTCTGGAGAATATCCCGGAAACCATAAGAGCAATCAAATCCCTAATCAATAAAGGGGTGAGGACAGACCTAGAAACCGGGTTAAAGACGGAGGCAGAAATGCATAAAGGACTGGTAACACCAACAGAGGAGGGCAAGAGAAGAATAACCACCTTCTTGGAGAAAAGGTAAGCCAGATTCCTAGTTTAGGAGGTCATTAAAATGGTGGTTACTAAAACAATCAGTCTCCAGACCAAAGGCAACTGCGATATTATTGATATTACCCCTCAGGTAGAACAGCAGCTGGCTGAGGCAGATATAAATAATGGAACGGTTACCCTATTTGTCGCTGGTTCAACCGCGGGAGTATCTACTATTGAATTTGAGTCGGGCTTGCTCTCCGACTTCCAGAGTATGTGGGAGCGAAATGTTCCCCGAAATATCCCCTACAATCACGACCGCCGTTGGGGTGATGGCAACGGCTACTCTCATGTCCGTGCCTCGCTACTGGGTGCCTCATTAGTAGTTCCTTTTAATGACAAGGGGCTAACTTTAGGTACCTGGCAACAGATAGTTCTGGTAGATTTTGACAACCGACCCAGGTCGAGGCAAATTATATTGCAGATTATGGGTGACTAGGAGAACTTTGACAGCAGTCCAGCCTATGGTTTATAGTATGTTAACTATTAAATTAAGAAAAAAAGTTTTATGGAAAGGTAGTGTAAGATGGCAAACGAAGTAGGTAAGAGGTATCGCTGCCCCAAATGCG
>DAOWKM010000058.1 GCA_030643695.1 Dehalococcoidia bacterium
AGCCAATGGTAGTCCGGGCATACATCATGTGCTGGCTCGCGTTTTCAAGGATGTTTTACCACGCTATAAGACTATGAAGGGTTATTATGCTCCGCGCCAGGCAGGCTGGGATACCCATGGGCTGCCGGTGGAGCTAGAAGTAGAAAGAGAACTTGGCTTTTCGGGTAAGGCGCAGATTGAGGAATATGGAGTTGACAAATTTAATGCCCGCTGCCGGGAGAGCGTTTACAGTTACCTTGAAGAGTGGGAGACAATAACTGAACGTATCGGCTTCTGGATTGACCTGGAGCATGCCTATATCACCATGGACAACACCTATGTTGAAACCGTGTGGTGGGCATTAAACTGGTCAACCCCGTATTCCTCAATCTGCGCCTTGCCAGAAAAGCCTAGTTCCTGTTCCACCTCTAATTCTACGGGCAATCCATGCGTATCCCAACCTGCCTGACGCGGAGCATAATAACCCTTCATTGCCTTATAGCGTGGTATAACATCCTTGAAGACACGAGACAGCACATGATGGATACCCGGGCTGCCATTAGCGGTAGGTGGTCCCTCATATAATACAAAGCGAGGAGCGCCTCGCCGAGCCTCAACACTACGCTCAAAGACATTATTTTCTCTCCACAGGCGAAGTATGTTCTCCTCAGCCTGTGGGAAATTCACCCGGCTACTTACTGAATGAAACACCTAAAAAAACCTTTCTGTATAAAAAATCCCGCCTTCCGGGACGGGACTTATCATACCCGCAGTGCCACACTCCTACTCTTCTTGTCACTGCCTCTTCAAGCTAAAGATTACCACGCCCCCAAAAATAAATCAATTAAGCTAATCACTCCTTTGGCCAAATAACTACCCTACGAGCCTCACCCTCGCCAATGCTCTGAGTAGTAACATCAGGGTGGTCAGCTAAAGTAAGGTGGATAATGCGCCTCTCATAAGCTGACATAGGCTTTAGTGTAACCGATACTCTTCTAGCTTTCACCTGCTCCGCCATACGCCAAGCCAAAGCTTGTAATGCCTCGTAACGGCGTTGCTTATATCCTTCCACATCAATAGTTATCGGCACCCAAGCCTCCGTCTGATGAGCTACAATAAGCCTAACAATATACTGCAGGCAAGAAAGGGTCTGCCCATGCCGCCCAATCAAAATACCCAAGTCGTCGCCTTCTATATCAAAAGCAATAGGGGCAGTAGCACCCTCCTTCTCATCAACAAGAGGCGCCGCCTGAGGCACAACAGAAGCAGTCACTCCCATCATAGTCAGCAAGGTCTCTAAGACATCCTTAGCTACCTCAATCATATTACCTTCTTTCTCAGGCAGAGGCACTAACGGCTCTACCCTAATCCTGGCTTCCTCGGCACCCAGACCAAAGATACCTTGCCTACCTTCGCTTAGGACGGTGACCTTTACTTCTTCTTGGTCGACGCCTAATTGCTCTAAGGCGCGTTGGAGTGCCTCCTCCACGGTCTTGGCGCTTGCCTCCAGACTCTTCATAGCTCAATCCTTCTTCCTGTGCCGAACTCGGCTCAGTGATGTCAGCACCAATATCAGCTTCATCTAGAGACGCTTCCTCTACCTGAGCGATGCGCCTCTTATACTTTTTATCTCTAATAACCCGTTTCTGTGCTGCCGCCCCAACCAAGCCACCCCACCCGGTAGCAAAATATTGAATAACAATCCTAATAACATTTGAAGTTACCCAGAAGAGAGCCAGCCCACTAGGAAATGATAAGGTAAAGAGGGCAAACATCATTGGCATCATCCACAGCATCATCTTACCCTGTGCCTGCTGTTTCGGGTCAGCAGTAGCTGGCATTACCATCTTTTGCTGCATCCACATCGTGCCCCCGACCAGAAGAGCCAGAAGCATATCACCCCTAGCTAAGTTCAGCCACAGGAAGCTATTCCCCAAAGGCAGTGTAGAATATACTATCGGCCAGGAATAAAGATACTGAGACAGACTCAGGAAATTCTCAGGGATTACCGCTACCAGCCGCATAATTGACTGATAAAGGGCTATCCAAATGGGCATCTGGATTAACATCGGCACCAGGCAACCAGCCGGACTCATCCCCGACTCCTTATACATCTTCATCTGCTCCTGAGCTAGTTTCTGCTTATCCTTGGGATGTTTCTTCTGAAGCTCAGCAAGTTTGGGCTGGACTTCCTGCATTGCCTTACTAGCCTTAAGCTGCTTCTGAGTAAGCCGTAGCATCAAGCCATTAACAATAACCGTCAGAAGGATAATGCTGAGCCCAAGGCTATTGAATAAATAACCAGACAGCGCAATGAGGGCATTTATCATCGGCTGCACAATGATTAAGTCCCATATACCCAATGAAATTTACCTCACTTACCAGTTACTGGAAGACTCCACAGGCTTACCCCCGTCTGCACATTCAAGGCATAAAGGGTTTGGTCGTTAGCATAAATATATACAACCCCGTTGCTGAAGCAAAGAGGAGCATATACCTTTGCCTCCAGGTCTTTCAGCTCCCTCTTCTGATTATTCCCGGTATCTATAGAGTATACTTTACCTTCTTCTGAGGCAACAATGATTGAGCTACCAACTGAAACAGGCGATGAGCTAATCGGGCTTCCCAGGTCAAACTCGGCTACCTTGTCACCATTTTTAATATTTAGGGCATAAACCCTGCCGTCAAGGCAGCCGGCATAAATGGTGTTATTACACACCACCGGTCTTGCCCAGAACCAATTCTCAGCCTTGAATTTCCATATCAGGCTGCCATCGGTAGCATCTATGGCATAAAAATACCTATCAAAGGAACCAACATAAACGCTATTATCATAAATCAAAGGAGTGGAAATAATGGCTCCCTCAGTTTCAAACTCCCACTTTTTGCTGCCATCAATGGCACTCAGGGCATAGAGCTTCTTATCAAAGGAACCTATATATAGTGTGTCGCCATCAATGGCGGGGGTTGACCAAATCTTGTCTCCAGTTTGAAACTCCCATTCTTCATCGCCAGTAGCCGCATCCAATGCATAAAGCTTTCCGTCAGAAGAACCAATATAGACCTTACCCAAGGCTACCTCAGCTCCGCCAGCAATGGGTTGAAGATTGCCTTGACGGGGGTATACCCACCTCAACGCACCTGAGCTAGCATTAATGGCATAAATCTTGCCATTATAGCTGCCAACATAAACCAGCCCTTCCTCTACATTGATTGCCGGGGTGCCATAAATAGCTGCTGAAGATGTTGGTGCCGCACAGCCCATTCCACCGGCTGGCTTTGATGTTTCCAAGAGAACATCCCACAGGTAACTACCTGATGTATTCACGGCAACAAGCTTAGCCTCTGTGGCTGGCGCGGCACAGCCCATTCCACCGGCTGACTTTAAGATAGGACACAGATACAGAACTCCGTTAGCTACTGCTCCCCCTGACCCGCCTTCAGGCGTGCTCTTGATTCCAATACACCCTAAAGCGGTTATCCCGCACAGAAGAAGTATAACCAGTAGGAGTAACCCCTTACCTAGCCACACTCTATTATGCCTAATCCACATTTACTCCCTCCAAAATGCTAATCATCAGGCACAGGGTCATAGCCACCAGGGTGAAGTGGGTGGCAACGAGCTAGCCGTCTAACTCCCAGCCACCCCCCCTTCAACAGACCAAACTTCATGATAGCTTCATAAGTATATTGAGAACAGGTCGGGATAAAGCGGCAGGATGGTAGCATAACCTGTGATAGGGTTATTTGATAAAGTCTAATTAATTTTAAGGCAAACCTTTTCATCTCCCCTCGCTAAGAAACCCTCCAGCGTTAACCTCCGCCGAAAGGCATTGCCCTTCGTTAGTCTTCAGTAAATGAGCTCGGGATAACAAACCCTCAACCGATTTCCTCAGTTTGATATAATCAGCAGTAGCTGCCAACGGGCGAGCAATAAATATAATATCCCAACCGGCTTCAAGCGGTGTTAGCCGTAAGATTTCACGAAGCAGACGCTTTACTCTATTTCTTATTACTGCCTTACCCACTCGTTTGCTAACCGAAAAGCCATACCTGGAGAAATCAAGCCCGTTAGGTAACGCCTTCACCACCATTAAACTATCCACCCACGAGTTACCCTTATTATAAACTAACTCATACTGTCCTGGCTTAGTAAGATATTCTTCACCTCGCATTAATCCTACTCTTAACCAATTTACCAATAACGCAGTCGTTTATCAAGGGAAGGTTGAAGAGGCGATGTCCTCTTCAAAAATTGCTCGCCCCCGCTGTTAACAGAGAATAGGACAAAGGGTCAGCCAAGGCGCTACTTACCGAGTCATACTACAGTCAATCTCTCCCGACCCTTGAGTCGCCTTGCTCTTAGGACAGCTCGCCCACCTCGGGTGCTCATTCTCTTCAGGAAGCCATGCTCACGCTTCCTTGGAATCTTCTTCGGTTGATAAGTCCTTTTCGGCACGCCAAACCCCCAATTGATTAAGTGATTATACTTCCATCACCCCTCAACTGTCAATGTGAAGAGTGGACTAAATTCGTGGTAGAATACTGGCTGAGAAGATAAATCATGCTACATAAGAAATCAAAAGGGTTAATCCCTTTGGGTCTGGTTTACTTGGTGGATAACATCACCTCCAAGCACAATATATTAGGCGCCCCGAAGGGAGAAGGAGCCGAGTGGGCTAAAGACCTTAACCTTCCACAAGGGACAGAGACCATATTTTTTGCCGGATGCGGATATCAGTATACCAGCGGGCTTGAGTCATTGATGTCCCTTATACGAGGACTAGATAAAAGCGTAATCGGTGCCAATCTGCCAATGGGCATTGCCAGTTATCAGAAGAAGCTAGGTATTGACCTAGCTGGGATATACCGCAAAATGTTCGCCAAGGGTGATGATTCTGATGCCCAACCCCTAAGGGATGCGGTTAATGTGCTGAGCAGTCTTGGCGTCAACTTTGGTTACCTGGCTGATGATGAGCCATGCTGTGGGGGGCTATTATACTACATTGGATTCGAGGAGGAGTTTATTAAAAACGCCCGGGAGATGTATAAAAAACTAAAGTCCCTTGGTGTGAAACGAATTATCAGCATTGTTCCCTCGTGTACCTATACCCTCGGTAACCTAATCCCCGGTTATATAGAGGGATATGACCTAGAGGTCAAGCATTGGTCAGAGGTCGTCCTAGAAAATATCAGGTCCAGAGAACTACGATTTCCCGAGGAGGTTAAGGTCACATATCATGACCCGTGTCAGCTGGCTCGTTACCTAGGAGTGATAGAGGAACCACGCCAAATACTGAGGGCTATCAAGGGTATAAAGTTGGTAGAACCTGAGTGGACTAAAGGGGAATGGGCAACATGTTGTGGGGGTGGGGGAGGATTTGAGGTAGTCTTCCCTGAGTTAAGCCAGATGCTGGCAGTGAACCGGGTCAAGGAACTGCTTGAAACCGGAGCCCAGATTATCGTCACCCAATGCCCAGGTTGTATCATGCAACTAAAGGATGGGCTTAAACAACTAAAAACCAATGGCGTGAAAGTCCTTGACCTGGCTCAAATCGTGGCTATGGCTATGGGGATATAAACCGGATGTCTATCTTTACCGATTACAAGAAAGAAATAATGGACGCCGCTCATAATGAGAGGATAAGAATTGCCTTATCCCGGGCAATTAAGAACTACAGGGCAAACACCAATAATGCCCTAAGGAAATTCCCTCGCACTATTAAGATGGCGGAGGAAGTCAGGGAGATAAAAGAAAAAGCTATCGGTGAGATGAAGGAACTTGCCGAGCAGGCATGTGAAGCTATTGAGGAAAACAGGGGCAAAGCCTATATTGCCCAAACAGCTGATGATGCCCTCAATATCATCAGGGGACTGGTCGGGAGTGGCAAACTAATCGTCAAAGGTAAAAGCATGACCGGGGAGGAGATTGAATTACGAGAGCACCTGGAAGAGCTTGGTAACAAGGTCTACGAAACTGACCTCGGCGAATTTATCATCCAACAGCGGAAAGAAAGACCTATGCACATCCTCTCACCAGCAATCCATGTGCCTAAGGAGGATGTTACCAAGCTTTTCTCCAAGATTACTGGACAGGAGCTCCCGCCGGATGATATAGAAGCACTGGTAGCCACCGCTAGGAAGTTACTCAGGGATAAATACTTCCGGGCAGACATTGGTATGAGTGGTGCCAATGTGGTCGCCGCCGACACAGGAACATTATTCATTATTGAGAATGAGGGGAATATTCGCCTGGCTACTGGTGCCCCACCGGTTCACATTGCCCTGGTTGGTATGGAGAAATTAGTTCCAACCCTGGATGATGCCTATAAGGTCGCTGAGGTAACCTGGAGATATGCTAATTATACTATCCCACAGTATATAAGTCTGGTATCTGGTCCGAGTAAAACCGGTGACATCGAGAGGACAATCATCTATGGCGTCCACGGTCCACGAGAGTTTCATGTTATCTTTATGGATGCAGGAAGAACCGATTTAGCCAAGCACCAAATACTGCGTCAAGCACTCTATTGCCTGAGATGTGGCGGATGCCTTTATGAGTGTCCTGTCTTTGCCGTAACCGCAGGTCATTTTGGAGACAAGTATTTTGCCGGCATTGGTGCTGTCTGGGCGGCAGTGATTAGCCATAATATAGAAAAGGCAGCCTCAATGGCTTTCACCTGTCTAACCTGTGGCCGTTGCAAGATAAGATGCCCGATGAAGATTGATACACCAGAAATGGTGGTCGAGCTGAGAAAATTGATAGCAAAAGGGGCGTTTAGTTAAGTCACCTTGTTCTTCCATCATGGTTAATATAAATAGGATAAGATGAGCAAAGAGTGAGAGAGATTGAAGCTAGTTCTATTACTCAGGTTGTAGCCCAGCTCTGTCAGCAGGCAAATTTTGTGCTTGGCGAGGATGTATTATCAGCCCTTAAGCAAGCACAGCAGACCGAGGAATCACCATTAGCCAGAGAGGTTTTAAGCCAGCTTATAGAAAATGCCAGGATTGCTAGAGAGGAATGCCTTCCCCTGTGTCAGGACTGTGGCACGGCAGTAATCTTCCTTGAAATAGGCCAGGAGGTTCACATTACTGGTGGTAACCTATACACCGCAGTGGAAGAAGGGGTGCGGCAGGGCTACACTCAAGGCTATCTACGCCAATCCATAGTCAGCCAGCCATTCTCAGCCAGAATAAATACCGGGGATAATACCCCACCGGTTATCCACACTGAAATAGTCCCCGGCAATCAAGTCAAGATTACCGTTATGCCCAAGGGAGGTGGTGCCGAGAATATGAGTCGTCTGGCTATGCTTAAGCCGAGTGATGGCAGGCAGGGCGTTATTGATATGGCAGTAACCACTGTTAATGAAGCCGGAGGAAATCCCTGTCCCCCACTGATTATTGGCTTAGGTATAGGCACTACATCAGAAGAGGCAATGCTACTGGCTAAGAAGGCATTATTGCGCCCGGTAGCCAAGCCAAACCCTGACCCTGAGATTGCTGAACTTGAGAAGGAGATTTTAGCCCAAATCAATGCTCTAGGCATCGGACCACTGGGCTTTGGCGGCAGAACTACCGCCCTGGCAGTGCATGCTGAGGTTATGCCTACCCACATGGCTAGCCTGCCAGTAGCGGTTAATCTCCAGTGCCATAGCGCCCGCCACCAAGAAGCAGTACTATAAGAAGAGTTAAAGAGAGGCAAAGCCTCTCTTGTATAACCAATCCCCCTTCCCCTTGTTAAGGGGAAGGGGAAAAAGGGGATAGGGTTACTACATAAAAATCTAAGGGGGTGAGGTAGATAAATATTACATCACCAATTGATGCTGAAATAATAGAAAAACTGATAGTAGGCACCAGAGTTCTGATTTCTGGAGTCATCTATACCGCCCGTGATATTGCTCACCGCAGACTTACCCAAGCTCTAAGTAAGGGTGAGCCACTCCCCTTTGACCTTAACGGACAAACCCTATATTATATGGGTCCATCCCCAGCCAGACCGGGGCAGGTTATTGGCTCAGCCGGCCCCACTACCAGTAGCCGTATGGACATATATACCCCGCGCCTTATTGCGGCTGGAATTAGAGCTATGATTGGC
>DAOWKM010000099.1 GCA_030643695.1 Dehalococcoidia bacterium
GTAATATCATCATGACTAGCCAAACCACAAGGATTGGTGTGCTTGATAACAGCTACCGTAGGAGCGGCAAAATCGGTGACCACACCCCAGGCAGCATCAGCATCCAAAATGTTGTTAAATGAAAGCTCCTTGCCCCATAGCTGCTCTGCCCAGGTGATACCAGTCGCCTGTCTCCTTCCTACCACTTGCTCAGCATAGAAGGCAGCTGGCTGATGAGGGTTCTCACCGTAACGAAGTTCATAGCGCTTCTTCAGGGCAATGGTCATCTCCTCAGGGAAGCCCTCCATATCCTGCCTCAAATACTGCGAAATAGCGGTATCATACAGAGCTACATGCTGAAAAGCCTTCTGTGCCAGTCGCTTGCGCTCAGCCAGGTCTATACCCCCTGCCCTCAATTTCTCCAGAACTGGCTGGTAGTCCTTGGGGTCTACCAGCACAATGACGCTGGAGAAGTTCTTGGCTGCCGCCCGAATCAGGGTCGGTCCACCAATATCAATATTCTCTACTGCTTCATCAAGGGTAACACCCTCCTTGGCTACCGTCCGGACAAAGGGATAAAGATTAACCGCTACCAGGTCAATGGTCTTAATATTATTCTGGGCTAGCTGCACCATATGCTCAGGAAGGTCACGTCTGGCCAAAATGCCACCATAGATAACCGGGTGCAGGGTTTTCACTCTACCATCAAGAATCTCAGGGAATCCAGTAATTTCAGAGACACTCTTAACCGGCACTTTAGCCTCAGCCAGTGCCTTTTGAGTGCCACCGGTAGAGAATATTTCAAACCCCAACTGACTCAAGCCATGGGCAAAATCGGTTACCCCAACCTTGTCAGAAACACTAATAATGGCTCGCATAAAAACCTCCCAAAATTACTTTATTAAACAGGATAAATCGCAAACACGATTAGTCAATATTGCCATTGTAGTTTTTACACATTCTAGAAAAGGCAAAGTTTTCTCGGTTAATTTTAGCTCTTCTTGGCTCTCCTGCTACGGAATACCCTAGCCGATGGTATAATCTAATCGCACCTTGATTATCCACCTTAACATCCAATACGCTTTTTTCAGCACCGCATCTTTTAGCCTCCTCTTCTGCTTTCAAAAGAAGATTTGTCCCTAATTTATTGCCCCTAAATTCTGGATAAATGGCAACATTACTAACATAGTATTCATTACCCTCGGCTCTGCCTACAATACTCATCGCCTTCAACAAAGATAAAAGTCTGGTAAAAAATCCCAGCTTCATATATTTAATCAGTAGTAGTCCAGTTCTCCACTCCTCCTCTCTGGCAACTCTCCAACTATACCCCATAATCATGCCTGCTTTGATACTATCTACCTCAATGAAATATGAATGTTCAAAACTGAATAAATTCTTTGGCTGGTGAAATAGGTTTTGAATCACCCTTCTTACCCCAGAGCCAAAAATAGTAGGGAACAGGTTTGACTCGGACAGCAAAATAAGATTGGCAAAATCTGGCGCATCTTCTGGAAGTCCCTTTCGTATTATGGTATTTTTCATTGGTAATCACTTGATAATTACCCCTGCCTTACCCGCCTGCTTCACCACCTCCCCAATAACCTTTGCCTCGGGCAAAGCTTGGATTAGCTGGCTAACATCATCGGGTGAGCAAATAACTACCATACCGATGCCCATATTAAATACACGATACATCTCCTCCTGAGCTACATTGCCTCTCTGCTGAATGAGCTGAAAAATAGGGGGAGTTGACCAAGCTTGACTATGAAACTTAGCCGCTACGCCGTTGGGTAGAACTCTGGGCACATTATCAATTAGTCCGCCACCGGTAATATGTGCCATACCCTTAATCAACGGCAGTAGTGGCTTTAACTGGTGATAGTAACAGCGGTGAGGCTCCAGAAGCTCCTCGCTTAGAGTTCGACCTAACTCAGGGTAATATGCATCTAATGCCGATTTGGTTTCGCCAAAGAGCTTGCGCACCAGAGAATAACCATTAGTATGAAGTCCGCTGGAGGGTAAGCCAATAATAGTATCACCGACTGTAATCGTCTTACCCGTGATAATCCTGTCTTTCTCAACAGCCCCGATGATGAAACCAACTAGGTCATAGTCCTCCCCGGTGTATAGCCCAGGCATCTCTGCCGTTTCCCCACCAATAAGGGCGCAGCCAACCTCACGGCAAGCTTGAGCCAGTCCCTGAGCGATAGCTCCTACCTGTTCTGGCACCAGCTTACCCATAGCAATGTAGTCCAGAAAGAAGAGCGGCTCAGCGCCGCAAGTGAGTATATCGTTAACACAGTGATTAACTATGTCAATGCCAATGGTATTGTGCGTGGCTAAAGCAGAAGCAATCTTCAGCTTAGTGCCTACCCCGTCAACGCTGGACACCAGAACTGGTTGCCTGAATCCCTTAAGTTCAAAAAGCCCGCCAAAGAACCCGATGCCCCTCAAGACTTCAGGGCGGAGGGTAGACTGGGCATATTCGCCAATTAGCCTCTTTGCTTTAGCGGCAACATCAATATTAACACCGGCTGCGGCATAAGTTTCCTTGATTGCCCTGCCTCCTGTGCAAAATCTTCTCTATTGAGATAAGATTAGCAAAATTAACCCTTAACTGCAAATTGGAGAGGTTATTTACATCGTAATTGATTCACGGTTGAGGGGTCTGCTGGGCTTCTGTTTCTTTTATGCTGCGGCGTGTATACTTGTAGACTTCCACGATAGTAGCTGCCAGGGGGACAGCCAGTATTAATCCCCAGAAGCCGGCAATATAAGCGCCGACAACAAGCAAAACTATGGCAATAGCTGGATTTATCCTGAGGTAAGCACCCTGAATCCTAGGGACAAGCAGATTATTTTCCAATAGTTGAACTACCAAGAAAAGAAGAGCCACCCAGATAGCCTTTCCCGGTGCTATGGCTAAGGTAACTAGCACAGCGACAGCACCTCCAATCCAGGGTCCTAATATTGGAATTAGCTCAGTTACCCCAGCGAAAGTACCTAGCACAGGAGCAAAGTCTATCCTTAGAATAAGTAACCCCATAAAACAAAGGTAACCAACGATAAAAGCGAGAAGCAATTGAGCGCGAATATATCGTCCCAGCACTCGTTCAATAATGGCAATGATGTTTTTAGTGTGTTCAGCTACCCAGGGCGAGAGAGCTGAGTAAAAGCCTTTGCTTAACTTTTCTGAGTCTTTTAAGATGTAGAACAGAAATATAGGCAGGGCAGCAAAACCAAAGACCAGGCTAAAAGTGGCTGGGATAAATGAGATGCCTGTTGTAAAGATACCTCGGAAAGCGTTGCCTAGTGCTACCCCAGCACCCATAAGAAGTTCATCTACCTGCTGTTGCATTTCTGGAGGAAATTGCTGTCGGATGGCTTCGTTCCACTGTCGCAGTGTAAGTAGAGCTGAGGAGATATACTGGGGAGCATTGTTTACCAGAACCGAAAAGGCACTAATAACTGCGGTGACGATATAGTAAGATAGTACGCCAACCAGCCCCAAAATTACGGTAAAGATTAATATTATTAGGGAGACTCGCTTAGCTTGCAGCCACTTGCCTTGACGAGGCAGCCTCTTCTCAATCCATGAGATAATTGGGAGGAAAAGATAGGCGAGCACCAAGCCAACAGCAAACGCAAATATAACACTTCTCAAAGCATAGAGAAGCCAGAAGACTACGATTATAACTAGTATAAAGGATATTAGGCGCCAGTGCCTTCTAAATACACCCCCTGCTACATACAAACTTAACCTCGCTCGTCCCTATTTGTGGTCAGGGAGCTTATTTTGCTTTTTCTTTTACTTCCTCTAATTTGGCTTGTGCCTTCTTCCTCGCCTCAGTGGCAGTTTCCTTTACCTTTTCAGCAACTTCGGCCGCTTTCCCTTTCGCCTCTTCTGCCTTCTCTTTTAATAGTTTCCTAGTTTCCTTGCCTGGTTGCGGGGCATAGAGAAAGCCAATAGCTAGGCCAATAGCTATCCCCGTGATAAACCCGATGGTGAATCCAGCCCCGTCATTTTTGTCAGCCATTTTTTCCTCCCTCCTTTTTCCTGAAAAATTTATTGACTGCATCAATCCCCTGACGTATGCCTTGAATGAGAGTTACTATCTGTAACACCGGTTTGACCACCTCATCTCCCACATAAGAGGAAATCCCCTGGATAGCTCTTGAAGTAACCCTTATTGAATCCAGTATATGTCTTGTCCTGCGGTAAAGCGAATACAATAATACAGCGACGAAAACAAGCCAGCCAATCAACACTAACCCGGAGATAAAGATAATTAAATCACGCAGCCATTCAATACTCATTAGCACACCCCCGTTCTATTTATTCTATTGTATCACTTATTTCTGCTATGTAAAGAGTGATTAGACTGGTGAGCAGAATTTTGTGGCGATAGTATAGTGGCTGGAAGTGTTAACTTACCGCTGCTTTATGCCAAGGTGTCCTCGCTTTGAGGCAGCCTCCAGCGCCAGCTTATCCATCTCAAGCTGAACCGGCATGGGATATTCACCAGTGAAACAAGCCAGACAAAAAATGTCCTTGGGCAAAGCTACCGCCTTAATCAACCCTTCAACGCTCAGATAACCCAATGAATCAGCACCGATAAAATCCCTAATTTCAGATATAGTTTTCTGAGCGGCAATCAACTCCCAGTGACTAGCCATATCAACACCAAGGAAGCAGGGATAGCGGATGGGTGGGGCGCAGATACGCATATGCACCTCTTTAGCTCCAGCCCTCTTCAGTAACCTTACTACTTGAGGAGTGGTAGTACCACGGACAATACTATCGTCAACCACCACTAATCGCTTACCCTTTAGCATCTGGGGCAAAGGGTTAAATTTTAGCTTAACACCGAGGTCCCTGATTCTCTGGTCAGGTTCAATAAAGGTTCGCCCCACATAACGATTCTTAATCAAGCCCTCACCTAGAGGTATGCCCGATTTAATAGAGTAACCAACACCGGCTGATGTAGCCGAATCAGGCACTCCCATGACTAAATCAGCATCTACTGGATACTCCTCAGCTAAGCCTGCTCCCATGGCTTGGCGTGCTGAGTAAAGCAACCGACCATTAATCGCACTATCAGGACGGGCAAAATAAATATACTCAAAGATGCATAGTGCCCTCTTCCTCGCCTCTTCTCGGTAGCTCTCAACACCATTCTCAGTAATAGCAACTATTTCGCCTGGTTCAATTTCCCTAATAAAACTAGCTCCAATGTGGTCAACAGCACAGCTCTCTGAGGCTATAACCCAGCCGCCATTAATAGTCCCCAGGCATAGAGGGCGCACACCAAGGGGGTCGCGGACTCCAAACAGAGCGTGGTCAGTCATAATTACTAAAGAAAATGCTCCCTGAAGCCGGTGCATAGCATACCTTATCTTGTCCACCCAGTCTTTCTCAGGAGAGGAAAGGATAAGGTTAGCGATAACCTCAGTATCAGTGGAAGTGTGGAAGGTATAGCCCTGGTCAGAGAGTTCTTTATACAGGTGCTCAGCGTTAATAATATTCCCATTGTGGGCGATAGCAATGGAATTCGGACGCTTACCTACTATAATAGGCTGGACATTAGTTACCTTGCTGGAGCCAGCGGTAGAATAACGGTTGTGACCAATGGCAATATCCCCGGTGAGCTGGCTGAGCGAATCCTCATTAAATACCTGGGATACCAACCCCATCTTGGCATAAACCTGAAGCCGTTTACCATTGGTGGTGGCAATACCAGCGCTCTCTTGGCCACGGTGCTGAAGAGCAAATAAAGCAAAAAAGGTAAGCCGAGCTACATCTTCATTGGGAGCATAAACGCCAAAAACGCCACAACACTCGTGCAAGTTTACCTGCCTCTCAATTCACCCAACTAACCTTATTTGTAAAATTATAGACCATTTTCTACAGAGGGTCAATTTATAAGCTACTCAGCCTGACTACCAATTTGAGCCTGAGATTTCAGCCAATCGGTAACAATAGCCATTGCCCTGCTGCTCTGCCTCAGCCTGTGCTCAGCGCCATCAACGATGACTATCTGCTTAGGCTCTATTGCCCTATTATATAACTTATAGGCATGACTCATATCCACTGTCTCATCCTTATTACCATGCACCAGTAATAGAGGTCTGGGGGCAATTCCAGCTACATATTTAATCGGACTAACCAGCTTGAAGCCATTAAACCACTCATCAACCGAGTGGGGAAAGTCCCTGTCCCTGATTGTGCCGATACTGCGAAAGTGGTCAACCACGGACCGTGGTCTATCAACCTCAGTAAAGAAAGTAAACTCGGCTGGGCAGGCACAGGTTACAATAGAGGATACCCGTTTATCCTGTGCTGCTATATATACCGAGACAGCAGCCCCACCACTAAAGCCGAGCAGTGACAGATGATACCTATCCACTTCGGGCAGAGCCCATAAATAATCAATGGCAGATTCTAAGTCCCTTGACCAGCCCAGAATATCAAAATTTCCGCCACTAGCCCCGGTCCCTCTGAAATTAAAATTTAATACCACAAAGCCCTGGCGGCAAATTCTTTCCGCTAGCCGGAGGTAGCCTCTATCACTAGGGTCAGGGCTCTTAGCCGGGATACCATGACAAACACAAACGGCAGGAGATGGAGCTTGGTCATTCTTACTTGGCAGGTAAAGCTGGCCAGCAATCTTTAAATCATCTACCTCTAGAGTAACAACCCTCCTAACCATTATGTCAACTTCAATAGAACAAAAAATTCCTTATTCCCGGAAGCTCCGAGGATAGGTGATGCCACTAAGCCCCTTAGTCTGAAGCTATGCCCTATTACCCAGGCAATAAACCGCCCCAGAACCAGGGCATGCACTATAGGCTCCTTAATCACTCCCCTCTTACCCACCTCCTCCCTCCTTGCCTCAAACTGAGGCTTGATGAGCGCAATAATATAACCATCTTCTTTCAGCAACTTGGCTACAGATGGAAGCACCTTCTCTACTGAGATAAAGGACAAATCCAGGGTAGCCAAATCCACCTTTTCCGGTAGCGAGATAGGATAGCGGGCATTCACCCTATCCATAACTACCACTCGTGAATCTTGCCTCAGTCGGTAGTCTAGCTGACCATAACCTACATCAATGGCATAAACTCGTCTTGCTCCCTGCTTGAGCAGGCAATCAGTAAAGCCACCAGTTGATGCCCCGACATCAGCCGCCACTCGGGAAGAAACATCAAGCTGGAATTGGTCAAGGGCATAGTCAAGCTTAATTCCGCCACGACTAACAAAAGGAGGTGGCTCAAGAACAGTAATTGCTGCTTCCTCAGCTACCAATGTTCCTGGCTTGATAGCGGCTTTCCCCGCCACCACCACTTCCCCCGCCATAATTAACGCCTGAGCCTTAGCCCGGCTCTCAACCAGCCCCTTATCCACCAGTAAGCTATCAAGTCGCCGCCTAGCCAACCATAAATCCCCTCATTATCGGCAACTTACCACTGCACAAACATGGGCATGATGACATGAATATAGTTATCCACTCCCACTGGGCGGATAACCCCCGGGCTTGACGGATTGGTAGTCTCTAA
>DAOWKM010000022.1 GCA_030643695.1 Dehalococcoidia bacterium
CGCCAGACACAGTATTTTGCCATGGTCTTCGGGATAATTTTGAATTAAAAGTAGTTCCAAGAGATGAATGGTAATTAAATGTCTATTGGCAATTTTTGCGCTTTTGTGATACAATTGGCATATGAGGGATACCACTATCAAGAGCGAGGCTACCGCTCTTAATTCACTTTTGGAAAAGGTGCATCAGGATGGGGGATATGATTTCCGGGAATACAAACGTGGAACTATAGTGCGCCGTCTGGAGAGGAGGCTTCACGCCACTGGGGCAAAAACATACCTAAACTACATACAGTTCCTTGATGCCCATCCTGAAGAGTATCAAAATCTTGCCAACGACCTTACCATAAGGGTAAGCGGCTTCTTCAGAAATCCCTACACCTTCCAGCAGGTAACCAAGCTGGTATTACCTGAACTGGTATCATCCAAAAGAGACAAAAAGGAACGGGAGCTAAGATTCTGGAGCACTGCCTGTGCCCGAGGTGAGGAGCCCTATTCCCTAGCCATAATGCTTGCCGAATTTCTGGGAAGTCAGCTACGGGATTTTGACATATCAATCTATGCCACCGATATTAGTCGGCAGGCTCTGGAAGAAGCACGAGCCGGGGTATACTCTCCCAAAGATATAGAGGGTATTCCCTCCACTATCCTAAAAAATTACTTCACCCTCTATGACAAGGGCTATGCGTTGAAAACTGACATTAGTCAAATGGTCAGTTTTTCTTATTTTGACCTGACCTCAACCACCCAGCCACCCTTTGTGGATATGGACTGCATATTTTGCCGCAATATTCTGATATACCTGCAAGTGCAGCTCCAGGAGAAGGTGCTTAAAATGCTCTATGATTCGCTGGCTACCCCTAGCTACCTGATTCTAGGGGAAGCAGAGACCCCGACAAGTAATCTGAATGAGAAACTGGAGTCTCTGGATAATAAGGCAAGGATATATAAGAAAATGTGAAATCCCTTAGATAGGACAATTGTCCAATTCTTTTTAGGAGGTAAGGGATGATGGAGCAGATAATTGGAGCGCAGGTTGAGCTAGCTGAGCTGAAGCGAAAGTCAAGGTTGCTCAATATATTAATAATCAGCCTATCAGTAGCATTAATAGTGTTACTGGCTATCGTATTGGCTCTTAGACTGCCCTCGATGGTCTCCAGTCTTATTTCCATCGCCGCGGCACTGGTTATTTGCGGCATATCTTTTGGGCTGAACCGCTTGGGTAAACTCTATCCGGCAGCATACCTTTTTCTGGCGGGCTTTATTGCTGTTGCCTGCACCAGCGCTATACTTCCCTCCGTTCCCATAGAGACCAAGATAGTAGGTCCGTTCTTCTGTTCCCTGAGCATCATGGCTGTTGGCTTTCTGATTTCTCCTGTAGCAGCATTCTGGTTTGCTGGTTTTAGCACAGCTACTATCTTAGTTATCGCAGCAATCATGGGAGGAGGTGCTGCCTTTACCACATCAGCAGAACCAGGGGTAGGCTGGGGAGTAATCTCAGCCCCCATAGTGATTTCCTTCGTAATGGCGACTATGTCCTGGCTCTTTGGAAACAGCATAAATAATGCCTTTTCGGCATTAAAGCTGCGTTCCGAGGAACTCCAAGCCAGTGAGGAGGAGCTAATGGCATCCAATGAAGAGCTTAGGGCTACCGAGGAGGAGCTGCGGGCTAGCAATGAGGAGCTTCAAACTGCCAATGAGGAATTAAGGGATGCCCAGGAGAAGCTGGTTCGCTCGGAGAGGTTGGCGGCAATAGGGCAACTAGCCGGAGGAGTGGGACACGAGCTCAGAAATCCTTTGGGCGCCATTAAAAACGCTATTTATTATGTAAAAGGGAAAATAGCGACCAGCGAATTAGCCCAGAAACAGCCCAGGGTTATGGAATTTCTTGATATCGTGGACGATGAGATAAACTCATCCAACAAAATTATCAATGACCTCCTCGGCTTCTCCCGCGTCGGCAAGCCGGCGGTGTCACCTGCTAGGATAGAGAGGGTAATTGACGATGCCCTGGCGCGGGCACGTATTCCGGAGAACATCACGCTGACTAAAAAGCTGGATGCCAACCTACCCCAGGTTGAGATAAATACCGAACAGATTAATCAGGTCCTGGTGAACATAATTATCAACGCCACGCAGGCTATGCCTGAGGGAGGTCAACTAACCATAGGTGCCAAAGGGAGGGACAGATTCCTAGAGGTGGAGATTTCTGATACCGGCTGCGGGATGCCAACAGAGGTTATGGACAAAATCTTCGACCCCCTGTTTACTACCAGGGCTAAAGGCATCGGCTTGGGCCTGGCAGTATGTAAGGCAATTATTGACCGGCACGAGGGAAACATCGCGGTAAAGAGTAAGGCAGGAAAGGGAACCACCTTTACTATAAGTTTGCCCCTAAAAGCAGAGTAGAATTTTATTAAAAAGCCGATATGGAGGTAAATGATGGAAAAAACTAATATATTGGTGGTTGATGACCTGCGGAGCATGCGCCTGACCCTAGAGGGGATACTGGAAGACGAGGGGCACAATGTGGTTACCGCTGAGAATGGCTACCAGGCTATTGAGGCAGCAAAAGGGACCCACTTTGATGCCATCTTTATGGATATAAAGATGCCGGGGATAAATGGGGTTCAAACCTTTAGGGAAATCAAGAAGGTAGACCCCAAAGTGGCAGTAATTATGATGACTGCTTACTCAGTAGAGGATTTAGTAAAAAGGGTAATAAACGAGGGCGCCTATACCTGTGTATACAAGCCGTTTGACATGGAGAAGATAATAGAACTGGTGGAGAATATATCTCAAGAGAAGAAAAATGACTGAAACGGGTAGGATTCTGGTAGTGGAGGATGAAGCTGGCGCAAGGGCAACCATGAGTGCCATACTGGAGGATGCCGGCTATAAGGTTACCGGACTAGAGAAGGGGGCTGAGGCTCTGGAGATGATAAGGAGCCGCTCCTTTAACGTCATTATTGCTGATATAAGGCTACCTGATATTGATGGAATTGAGATACTGGAGCTAGCCAAAGAGATAAACCCTGAGGTGGCAATAATTATGATGACCGGCTATGCCAGCATTGAGACAGCGGTAAATGCGGTTAATGAGGGCGCCTACGCCTACTTTGTCAAGCCCATTAACCCCGATGAGATAAAAACGACCATCGCCAACGCCCTCAAGCAGCAGCGGCTCTCCTTAGAAAATAAACGGCTAGTGGAGAGTTTGCAACACTCTAATCGGCTACTATTTGAAGCTAACGAGGAGCTAAAGAAGGCAACTCAAGCCAAGTCCGAATTTCTGGCTCAAATGTCCCATGACCTGCGCACTCCGCTCAATGTTATTATCGGCTTTTCTGAGCTGATGAGAGACGAAGTGCCGGGGAAGGTCAATGAGGAGCAGAGGCAGTGCCTTGATGACATCCTAAGCAGTAGTAAGCACCTGCTGGACTTGATTAATGATGTCCTTGACCTGTCCAAGATAGAATCAGGCAAGATGAAATTAAAGCTGACCAATATTGCTCTAAGCGATGTAATAGAATTGTTGAGGAGTACTGTGGTGCCCATATTAGCACCAAGAAAGCAAAGCCTTGATGTTGAGATAGAGGAGGGGCTTCCTCAGGTTCATGCCGATAAGTCCAAGGTAAGAGAGGTGCTTTTTAACCTGCTGAGCAATGCGACTAAGTCTACTCCGGATAGTGGCAAGCTAAGGGTTAAAGCGGTCAGGGATGGTGGTTGGTGTCAGGTCAGCGTGATTGATAATGGCATCGGTATCAAGAAAGAGGACCAGGAAAGGATATTTGAACCCTTTTACCAGCTTGATAATCCCCTAACCACGGAGAGGCGTGGGACGGGGCTGGGGCTAACCCTGGTCAAACAAATTGTAGAAAGGCACGGTGGGCAAATCTGGGTAGACAGTGAATATGGCAGGGGAAGCCGGTTTACCTTCACCCTACCACTGGCAACCGATTAGCCATATCTGGTGAGAAACATGAAAGAGAAGATACTGATTGTAGAAGATAACCCCCAAAATATGAGGCTGATTGAAATGGTTCTTAGAGCCAAGGGCTACACCCTGTTCAAAGCAACTGATGGGGAAGAGGCATTGGATATGGCGATGAGAGAGCGACCAGACCTCATTATAATGGATATGGAGCTTCCCAAATTGAGCGGGCTTGAGGTGACCAGAAAGCTCAGAGAGACCCCGGCTTTCAGCAGTATTCCCATTATTGCCGTTACTGCCTATGCTATGAAGGGAGATAAAGAGAAGTTTGTTGATGGTGGGTGTGATGCCTATTTATCAAAGCCTATCAATACCCGTGAACTACCTGGCGTGATTGCACAAATGTTGCAATCACGGCAAAAAGATAATGCCTAGCATCAACGGAGATGGTAATGGAGAATAAAGTCCTTGTAATTGATGATGACCCAGTGTTTCTTAGGCTGGTTGAGCAGGTTCTTAACCAGAAAGGATACGAGGTGGTCAAGGCTGGTAGTGGTCAAGAGGGACTGCGGGTTCTGTTTGCCCAGAGACCAGATTTGGTACTTCTGGATGTAGTCATGCCCAGGATGGATGGCTGGCAGACCTGCAGCCGTATCCGTGATGTCTCTGATATACCCATTATTATGCTCACTGGTAAGCAGACGAGTGAGGATGACATAGTGCACGGGCTTGACTACGGAGCTGATGACTACCTCATTAAACCGGTGGGCAATAGGGAGCTAGTAGCCAGGGTGCGAGCAATATTACGACGCACTGAGTTGTCTTCTTCACGAGAGGCGAGGAAAGAGATTACCTATAGTGATGGCTTCCTTACGGTGGATGTTGCTGAACGGAAGGTTATTGTGGATGGAGAGAGGGTGAAGTTGACCCCAAGAGAATTTCGCATGTTTGCTCTCCTCGTGGAGAATGCTGGCCGAATTCTTACCCACAAGCAGGTCTTGGAAAAGGTGTGGGGCTGGGAATATATTGATGACCTGGATTATGTGCGCATCTAC
>DAOWKM010000102.1 GCA_030643695.1 Dehalococcoidia bacterium
ATAAAGGCAGGGCAGCAACTTACCGGTGGCTCTATTAACCCGCACGATATACTGCGTATTTTGGGTAAGGAGGCCGTCCAGCAGTATCTGGTAGATGAGGTGCAAAAGGTATACCGCTCCCAGGGGGTAAACATAAACGATAAGCATATTGAAATTATTGCCCATCAGATGCTGTCCAGGGTTCGTATTGATTCCTCAGGCGACACCGAGCTAGTGCCCGGAGAGTTGATAGACAGGTTCCATTATGAGGATATTAATGCTAAGGTGCTGGCTGAAGGCGGTGAGCCAGCCACTGCTCACATTGTATTACTAGGTATAACCAGAGCCTCGCTAAGCACCGATAGCTGGTTAGCAGCAGCCTCCTTCCAGGAGACTACCAGAGTGCTTACTGAAGCGGCAGTTTACGGCAAGGTAGATAAGCTAATCGGGCTTAAGGAAAATGTAATTATTGGTAAGCTGATTCCAGCCGGCTCCTCAGCCTCTAAAGAGGTGCCACAGTTGGTAGCTGGTGAAACAGATGAAAAAGAGCTAGCTATCTAGCTCTTCTTGTATCACGATTTGGTTGCTTCAAAAGCAGGAGTTGCCTACTTTTTAGGTGGCAACTCTATTTTATTACCGATTTATTCTGGCCCGGATAAGGATGTGGTATAATAAGGTGTTTAATCAGGGGAAGCCTAAGGGAGTGAAGTTAAAATAGAGCGCATTATATCAAGTAAACCCAGCACTGAGGACATACCACTTGATGCTAGCCTCCGGCCCCGGCGTCTTGGTGACTTTATTGGGCAGACCAGGATTAAGGATAATTTAAACATAGCTATCACTGCTGCCAAAGGCAGGGGCGAGGCACTAGACCATATACTACTCTATGGTCCGCCTGGTCTGGGCAAGACCACCTTGGCTTATATCATCGCCGCTGAGATGGGGGTTAATATTAAGATTACCTCGGGTCCAGCGGTTGAGCGTGCCGGAGACCTGGCAGCTATCTTAACTAACCTTCGCAATCAGGATATACTCTTTATTGATGAAGTCCACCGCCTTAATCGAACCGTGGAAGAGGTACTATACCCGGTTATGGAGGATTTTGCTCTGGATGTTATCATTGGCAAGGGACCTGGTGCTAAAAGCCTGCGATTAAGTCTCCCTGCCTTCACCTTAGTTGGTGCTACCACCCGCTTTGCCCTGCTGAGTCCACCCCTTAGAGACCGATTTGGTGCTGTCTACCGTCTTGATTTCTATGACCAAGCATCTATAGAAACAATCCTCAGACGCTCGGCTCGCATTCTCCAGGTAAAAGCCGAGGCTGAAGGGTTGGAGGAAATAGCTCGTCGAGCTAGGGGCACGCCTCGCGTGGCTAACCGACTGCTCAAGCGAGTCAGAGACTATGCTCAGGTGATGGCAGATGGTGTAGTTACCCATTCAGTAGCCGTTGAGGCACTATCTAAGCTTGAAGTGGATAACATTGGCTTGGATGAGGTAGACCATAAGGTGCTACACACTATTATTGGCAAGTTTAATGGTGGTCCGGTGGGACTGGATACTATTGCTGCTTCTATTAGTGAGGAGGCAGATACTATTATGGATGTCTATGAACCTTATCTCCTGCAACTGGGTTTTCTGGAGCGGACCCCTCGTGGCCGATTAGTTACCCCCCTGGCTTATCAACACCTTGGGCTGCCCTATAATAAAGAAAAACCCCCTCAGCCAACTCTGTGGTAATGAGTAGTAGAGCTTGTTGGCTTCTAGCCATTATCTTTTGTCTTCTTTTATCCCTATGCAGTTGCAGCTCACCACCTGATACGGCAAGGGTTATCCAAGTAATTGACGGTGATACCATTATTATTGGAGGTAACTACCACGTCAGGTATATTGGCATTGATGCTCCTGAGACTTACCCCGAGCAGGAAGCCTTTGGCATAGAAGCTTGGCAAGCCAACCGCAAGCTGGTAGAGGGCAAGGTGGTTCGTTTGGAGCAGGATGTGTCCCAGACTGATAAATACGGACGGCTGCTACGCTATGTTTATGTGGATGGCGTATTGGTTAATGCTGAGTTAGTAAGGCAGGGGCTGGCTCAAGCTAAAGCTTATCCACCTGATACCAAATATCAGGACTATCTGGAAGAAATGGAAGCAGAAGCCAGAGAAGCTAACCGGGGAATATGGGCAAGATAAAAGGGGAGCCCCTCACTGGGGCTCCCCCGCTTTGTATCTATTAATTCAAGATAGCATAGGCTACCCGAACGGTAAGGGTTATCTCTATCTCTCCGGGACTGATTGGTGTCGGGGGCATTGGTGCTGGTGCCATTCCTCCCTTTATGAGTATTTCCTCGGGGTGTATAGGGTATGAGATACCTTCAGCGATGTAGGTTGGCTTGCCCAGCTTGACCCCGGCTAAGTTGGCTAATTGCTCAGCTTTGGCTTCG
>DAOWKM010000085.1 GCA_030643695.1 Dehalococcoidia bacterium
AGCTATATTATATGGCTTCTATTTTCAGGTACGAAAGACCCCAGGCGGGAAGATACCGACAACACTATCAGTTTGGCTATGAGGCTATTGGTGATGATGACCCCGCCCTTGATGCCGAAGTCATTGGTATGGCATGGCAATTCTTCCAGCACCTAGGCATTTGCCACTTATCACTCCAGCTCAACAGCATCGGTTGTAAACAGTGCCGACCAGAATATCTAAGCGTCTTGAAGGATTATTATGCCAACTACACCCACGACCTGTGCCCAGACTGCAAAATCAGGCTAAAGAGAAACCCCCTTCGCCTTCTTGATTGTAAAAAGCCCTTATGCCACCAAATAGCTAGCTCTGCTCCAAAAAGCACCGACTACCTCTGTCAGCAATGTGATGAGCACTTCAGCCAACTGAAGAGATACCTGGGACTACTTAAACTCCCCTTTGAAGTAAACCACTGCCTGGTTCGTGGTTTGGACTATTACACCAGGACCGTATTTGAGGTTCAGCCTGAGGCAGAAGGAGCCCAGAGCACATTGGGTGGTGGGGGGCGATACGATAACCTGATTGAGGAATTAGGTGGAAAACCTACCCCGGCTATTGGCTTCGCTGCTGGCATAGAGCGAATAATACTTAACCTGAAGAAACAGGATGTTCCCATTCCAAGGCTATCTCGACCGCAGGTTTTTATCGCCTACACAGGCGATGCCGCTAGAGATAAAGCAATAAAGCTGGCATCGGCACTTAGACAAGCCGGTATTGGTGTAATAAAGGCTATCGGCAGTAAAAGCCTTAAAGCTCAACTTAGACAGGCTAATACCCTTGGTGCTCATTACACCGTGATTATCGGTGAGCAAGAGGTAAAGACGGCTACGGTGATACTACGGGATATGACCAATGCCCGGCAGAAGACTGTTCCTTTATCCCACCTACCAGGACTATTGCGGTAACTAGCTAGGTTCAGTAAAAAATTGACAAGATTAAGCCCTAATTATTAATATATCTAATCAATGCAGCCCATAAAGGAGGGAGAGACGTAATGAATATGATTGTCTGCGTGAAGCAGGTGATTGACCCTGAAGCACCACCAGCCAGCTTTAAGATTGACCCTTCCAGTAACAAGGTGGTGCCACCACCAGGGGTATCGCCAGTAATCAGCCCATTTGATGAGAATGCTGCCGAGGCGGCACTAAAAATTAAGGATACCCAGGGGGGTAAAATTACTGTCATAAGCCTGGGCACCAACCTGCTACGCGATGTGGTAAAGAAACCGCTATCAATGGGTGCCGATGAACTCATTCTATTAGAGGATGAGGCTTTTACCAATGGTGATAGCTGGTCAACCGCTTACGCATTGGCTATGGCTATCAAGAAGATAGGTGATTATGACATTATTTTCTGCGGCAGGCAGGCTGCTGACTGGGATGCGGGACAAGTAGGCTTAGGCATCGCTGAGATACTGGGGTTACCCAGTGTAACAGCAGCCAAAAAAATAGATATCACCGATAGTAAGGCAAGGGTGGAAATGGTAACCACTGATGGCTACGAGGTTATTGAAGTCCCCTTGCCTGCCTTAATCACGGTAAGTAGTGAGCTTGGTGAACCTCGCTACCCCACGATAAAGGGAATTATGGCAGCTAAACGGAAAGAGCCCATTATCTGGAAGCCAGCCGATATCGGGGTTGACCCCTCTCAAGTTGGTGCCAGCGGCAGACGTATCAAAATACTCAAGCTATTCCAACCAATTCGCGAAGGCAAGTGTGAGATTATAGAAGGGGAAAGCGTTGAAGAGGCAGCGGCTAATCTAGCCTCAAAGATGAGGAAAGCCAAACTATTATAGATTCTGGACAATAACAAGGAGGTAAATCTATGACTGAATATAAAGGCGTTATGATTTACAGTGAGGTTACCGAGGGAAAGCTAGCGGCAATCTCTACCGAGTTAAAGGGTTGTGGAAGAAAGCTAGCTGATGACCTGGGACAGGAGTTAAGCGCGGTGCTAGTGGGTAGTGGCATAAGTGGTTTAGCTCAGGAGGTAATTGCCTTTGGTGCTGATAAGGTGTATATAGTTGATGACCCCCTGCTCAAAGACTACCAGACAGATTCCTATGTCCAGGTTATGGAAAAGGTAATCAAGCAAGTGATGCCTCAGATTTTCCTTCTGGGACAGACCTCTATTGGGCGCGACCTGGCCCCCAGGCTAGCCTTTAGGCTGAATACGGCAGCCTCTATGGATTGTCTGGAGCTAGCTATTGACCCTGACTCCAAGCTAATGTTGCGAACCAAACCGGTCTATGGAGGAAATGCCCAAGCTGTCTTTACCTGCGAGTCCTACCCACAGATAGCTACGGTTAGAGTCAAGGTAATGTCACCCCTGGAGCGAGATACCTCAAGGCAAGGGGAAGTCATCACTATTGAGGCTGGCTTAGACCCTTCAATGATAAAAACTAAAGTATTGGAGAAGGTGAAAGCAGAGGTAGAAGGGATAAAACTGGAGGATGCCGAGGTAATAGTTTCTGGAGGTAGGGGTTTAGGTAGTGCTGAAGGCTTCAAGGAATTGGAGGAGCTGGCTAAAGTATTAAAGGGGGCGGTAGGTTCCAGCCGACCACCCTGTGATAATGGCTGGGTGCCGGAGGCGCTACACATAGGCCTTACCGGCAAGGTGGTTGCTCCTGACCTCTATATTGCGGTAGCTATTTCCGGGGCTAGCCAGCACCTAGCTGGCTGTTCTGGCTCCAAGAATATTATCGCCATAAATAAAGACCCTGAGGCAAACATCTTTAAGGAAGCCCGCTTTGGTGTGGTCGGGGACTACAGAAAGGTGATACCCGCCTTCACCGATAAGGTAAAGGAGCTTTTAGCCGGGTAAGGTTAGCTCTTCTCAGCTTGCCGCTGGGCAATAATCTTTTGAGCGATATGAGGCGGCGTCTCCTCATAATGGCTAAACTCTACAGTATAGCTGGCTCTGCCCTGAGTCATTGATTTGAGGTCTATGGTATAGCGTAATATCTCCGCCAGCGGCACTTGAGCCTCAATAACATTAATGCCACCGGCGGGGTTCATGCCTAATACCCGGGCTCGTTTAGTATTAAGGTCGCCCATAATATCACCGGTATAGTCCTCAGGGACAGTCACCTTAACATTCATTATCGGCTCAAGGAGAATGGGCTGTCCTTGAGACAATCCCTTCCTCAGTGCCCCGGCTCCGGCAATTTTGAAGCATATTTCCGAAGAGTCAACGGGGTGAAAGCTGCCATCATATACCGTTGTCTTTATGTCAGCAACGGGGTAACGAGCCAAAACCCCCTCATGAATTGCCTCATTGACTCCCTTCTCTACCGCCGGAATATAGTTCTTGGGTATAGCCCCACCGACTATCTTATCAGTAAACTCACAGCCGCTACCACGAGCTAACGGCTCCAACCTCAAGAAAACATGCCCGTATTGACCATGTCCCCCCGTCTGCTTCTTATGTTTATACTCAGCCTCAGCGGAGACAGTGATAGTCTCTTTATACGGGACGTGGGGGGTCCCCAGCACTACACCTACACCGAGTTTTCGCAACATCTTCTCCGCTGCCACTTCAAGCTGAGTCTCACCAACTCCAGATAGAATAGTCTCACCAGTATCAGCATCCCGATGCACCTGAAGAGAGGGGTCCTCTTCAACTAGTCTAGATAGTGCCTCCCCCAGCTTATCCAGGTCAGCCTTGGTCTTAGGCTGCACCGCCTCGCTAAAAGTCGGTTTGGGGAATAGGATGGGGGCAATCTTCACCGGTTTATCCCGACTACACAAGGTATCGCCAGTGCTAGTTAGGCTCAATTTGGCTACTACCCCTATCTCTCCTGCCCTGAGCTGAGATGCTGGCTCCTGAGTCTTACCTCTCAGTATGAATAGCTGACCTATACGCTCTGTCTCACCCTGTGTAGCGTTCCACACCTGGGAGTTACTATCAATGGTGCCAGTATAAACCCGAAAGTAGGTAAGTTTACCAACATAGGGGTCAGCACTAGTCTTAAACACCAGGGTAGCCAGAGGGGCATCCTGACTCGGCTTAATTGCTTGTTCTAATGAATCGCCAGCAATAACCATCTCTCGCTCTCTAGGTGATGGCAGATAACTACACACGGCATCCAGTAGTGAGATAATCCCTACATTTTGTAGGGCTGAGCCAACCAAAACTGGCACCATTTTGCCGGTTACCACCGCCTGCCTTAGTCCCGTCTTAAGTTCCTCCAGACTGAGTTCTTCACCGCCCAGATACTTCTCCAGTAATCTATCATCAACTTCAACTGCTGCCTCTACCATCTTCTCCCGAAAGGAATCAGCTTGAGATTGCAGTGATGAGGGTATTTCACCCTCCTTTGCCGGAGAACCGACATAGCTCCTCATTGTCAGCAGGTCAATTACCCCTTGGAAGTCATTATGGGCACCGATGGGTAACTGCAATGGTATGCATCTAGAGCCAAACTTTGATTGAAGCTCTTCCAATGTGCGATAAAAGTTAGCATTCTCACGGTCTATCTTGTTAATAAAGATAAGGCGAGGCAGGCTAGCTTCCTCACAATAGGACCATACCTGTTCACTACCAACCTCAACACCGGAGGCAGCACAGACCACAACTATTGCCCCCTCACTAACCCGCATTGCTGCCTTGACCTCACCAACAAAGTCAGAATAACCAGGGGTATCAATAAGATTAATCTTAGTTTCCTGCCACTGACAGGGAAGCGGAGTCAGGTTAATACTAATCTTGCGCTTCACCTCACTGGGGTCATAATCTGAGGTAGTAGTCCCATCATCAACCCTACCTAGCCGGGGGACTGCTCTAGCAGTAAACAAAATTGCTTCTGATATTGATGTTTTGCCAGCACCACAATGAGACAGTAAACAGAGGTTACGAATATTTTCCAGACTATATTGCTGCATCTAATTACCTTCTCCCCTGGCTTATTCGGTTAATATTATAACCGATAGTTTGAACAGGGGGCAAGTAACTTACAGGGTTAGCGAGCCCGCCGTCTTCTAAATAAAGACATGAACCACAGTAAGCCAATTATGCTGATGAAGGAAAATGGTTGGGACGAGGAGGTTTTGCCAGCCTGGGCAACCACAGTTGAGGGCGCAGTAGATGGTTCTAGCGGAGCTATTGCTTGTGCCGATATTTCATAGGCTGCCAGTTTTACATTGATAAACTCCTTAGATACCCAACCCAGCGGGTTGTTTTTGCCAGTTGCCTCAGCCCACACCCATCCTGGTTCACCCTCCAGCTCAAAAACAGCGGCCGCCTTTTTATAGCCAGGCAGGTAGACCAATGATGCGGTATGACCTGAGCCAACCACTATCGCTGAGCGGTATCCAGCTCCTTTATACATAACCGCCAGTAGCACCGCGCTGTCCTCACAATCGCCATAACCAACTCCATCCTGGTTAATAGCAGTCGCCAGTTCATCAGCATTCTGAGCAAACTCATCATACTTAAACTGGTCTATATCCGAGGTATAATTAACCCTATCCCGAACAAAATGAAATACCGCTTCTGCCCTCTGCATTCTGTCCGGGTATCTGGCGGCGATTTGTTCACCCAAACTATAGGCCAGAGCCGCTTCTTCACCCAAGCTCTCAAAGGCGATAGCCGGTCGAAAACCTGTCTCCGATAGTTGATAAAACCCATCATCACCAAAGGCTCTGGTTCGGCATATCCCCCAGCCGTCGAATATATCGCCATTCATCTCATGGAAACTGGCTGATGGAGTTGCTGAGGCATAATCGGTAACCGCTAGCCCGGCGACTAATACCAGTATTAAGACCAGTAAAACCCTAATCCTTTTCATAGTGATGTGGTTAATGCCGCATGGAGGATAAGACCAAAGAAAATGAGATAGCCAAAGACATAGATACCTACTGCCACCGGATTCTGGTTGATGCTGACAAATGGTATTTTAGGGGTTAATTTATCAATGAGGTGGAACCAGGCTATCCCAATGAGCAGACTTACCACAAAGCTTACGGCTAATAATCCCAACTGCCTGAAATCAAAAAAGTATCCCAGTAACGGGCCACCAAATGCAGTTGGTGCCGTAGCTGCACCGTGGATGACAAGTCCAACAAGAATGAAAAAGCCAGCAATGAACAAGCCGGTGGCAATAGGGCTCTCTCCTATACGCTGGCGCTGATGAATATGAGGGGTGAGAGCATCTAGCGCCCTAATCCCAAGCCAGGCAAGGAGGGTGCAGATGAGAGCCAACCATATAATCTTCGCCATCCATATTAGAACAATCAACCAGAAGGGAGTTACTAAACCTAGCTCATACATAAAATGTCCTCCTTATTAGGTTAATAGCAATGGGGTAACATATGTTTCAATGATAGCCGCTGGCAGAAGCAAGGCAAGGGCTAACATAAGATACCTTAAATTTTGCCTCAGACAAAGTGGTAACAGACTTCTCCTCTTCTTTTTGAATAGGGCTAGTATTGCCATTGCGCCAAAACTAAGAGCGGCGGCCTCACCCAGAATTAGAGCCGGGAGTTCAAAAATGCCGTGAGGGAATAAACCAGCCAATACATAGCCAAGGGATTCTTGTTGAATTACCAAGGTTGATACAAAGGCAAGGAGCCAGCCATTGAGAGTTAACGCTAGAATGGGTGCCAAGCAAAGAATCGGGCTGAAGAAAAAGCTCAGCAGTAGGGCTGAGGCATTCTTAGCCAAGATGAGCAAAGCAGTAAGGGCATTAAACGGAACTAAGATGGAACTAAACTGTTTAATGGCAGAAATCTCTTCAGAAAGAAGGCTGGCAATACCAGCCGGGGTAGCCAAACCAAGAGCAAAGCCGATGCCGAATAGAAAAACAGCAATGAAAATCCATCTTTTATAGCTCATCTAAAACCTTATCTATTGCCATATTTATTTTGAAAAATGATTTCAGAAAGTTCTTTTCTTGGTCTAATCTCAGGTTCCTGGTCAGGGTAGCCAAGAGGGGTCATTGAAACCACACAAAAACCCGGCGGCACCTTTAGAATACTGGCAGCCTGTTTAGCATTAAACCCGCCAATATGCACTGTGCCTAACCCCAGCGAATGAGCCGCTAACGCCAGGTTCTGCATAGCTAATGCCACATCAAACATAAACCAATAATCGCCTTTATCTGTAGCTGGTTTTCCCCCACGATAGCCTGACTTCTCCAGTTCAGCACAAGCTACAATTACCACCGGGGCATTCCTAATGGCATCAGTAGCTGGATTATCAACTAATGCACTAGCAAGCTCGCTCTTGATACTGCTATCACGCACCACAATAAATCTCCAGCACTGGGTATTAGCCCAGGACGGTGCCCACCGAGCTGCTTCCAAAACAAGCTCAATAGTTCTGTCATCTACTGGAGTAGCCTTATACCTGCGGATGCTCCGTCTGGTTCTAATTGCTTCTAGAACTTCCATAATATCCCCCCTTATTCCTCCCAGGCATCCTTACCAATAAGGGAAACAAAGCGGCACCCCCCTAAATTCTGAGCCACGTTCTTCTTTTTACCCTTGGTAATTTTATATAGCTCCTGCGCACAGCGAGCGCCGACAGGGATTACCATCCGTCCACCAACGGCTAACTGAGCTAGAAGGTCAGCCGGCACCCGGGGGGCACCAGCGGTAACCATTATAGCATCATAAGGTGCCTCACCCTGCCAACCCAGGGTCTCCTCAGCTAGGTGCACCTCAATATTGGTATAACCCAGGCTATCTAATACCCTCTTAGCCGCCTCAGCCAGAGGACGCAAACGCTCTACCGTAATCACTAATCGGGCTAACTCAGCCAGGATTGCCGACTGATAGCCACTGCCCGTCCCTACTTCCAGCACCTTTTCACTACCGGTAAGCTCCAGCGCCTCAGTCATAAGAGCAATGATAAACGGTTGTGAGATTGTCTGGTCAAAACCAATAGGCAATGGTCCATTTTCATAGGCTAAGTATTGTTCCGCCGGTAGCACAAAACGCTCCCGGGGAATACGGGCCATTGCTGCTAAAACCCGCTTATCCTTAATCTCAGTGCTAAGTTGCTTAATCAACCTAGCTCGGGCTGCATCAAAATCCATAGTGAGCACCACCGCTAGGGTAAAACCAAAGCCAGCACCACAAGAATAAGTATCATTATCCCGGCCAGAATACCGATTGTCCGCAGTTCGGTAAGAATATAGGGATAGCGAACAGCCATTGTCGTGGGGGTCGGTGCCGTTACCGGGGGAGGCGTTGGTTTAGGAGGAGCCATCGGCTCATAGGGTTGAGCGACTGCTGGCTGCTGAGCAGCCATGACAGGAGGGCTTTGCCTCATTTTCAAATTCTTTCTTTGTGCTGAATGCTTTTTCTTCCCTCGCTGTGATTTACCAGACATTCAGACCTCCCTATGGAGTTGTTTACCATCCTCACTTCGGACACTAAGCCCGGGGGTGAGATTTCTCGTAGGTGCGCCGAATATGCTCAGTGGTAAGATGAGTGTAAATTTGGGTAGTTGAGATATTGGCATGACCCAGCAGTTCCTGAACCGACCTCAGGTCAGCCCCGCCACTTAGCATATGAGTAGCAAAGCTATGCCTTAAGGTATGAGGGGTAACCTCCTTACTCAGGTCGGCTGATTTAGCATAACCCTTTAGTAACTGCCAAAGCCCCTGCCTGGTTAGTCTCTCACCACGAGCATTAACAAATAGAGCCGGCTCATCCTTATTATGCACCAAATGAGGACGAGCCTCGTTCACATATTCGGCTATTACCAACGCTGCCTGGCGATAAATAGGGATAAGCCGCTCTTTATGTCCTTTACCAAAGCAGCGCACATAACCACCCTCGGTATCTACATCACCTAAATCCAGAGACACCAACTCACTCACCCTCATACCACTGGCGTATAATAATTCCAGCATTGCCCTATCTCTTTTAGCTTCTGGCGTAGACAGCTTGGCTGGTTGCTCTAACAAATGGCGAACTTGACCAATTGAGATAGGTTTAGGTAATGACCTCCCCACCTTAGGTGAACCTACATTCTGTATCGGATTATCCTTGGTATTGTCCTCAGCCACCATAAAGCGAAAGAAGGACTTAGCCGCAGCTACTTTACGAGCTATAGTGGTCGCCGCATAGTTCCTCTCCTTAAGATTGAGCAGATAGCTCAGCATCTCCTGCCGACTAAAACTAGTCCACGAGGGGGTGGAACCACGCTTGGTCGCCTCTTCCTCAACAAAGCTGGCTAATTGAGACAGGTCATTGTGGTAAGCAAATACTGTGTTCTCCGAAAATCCCTTCTCTACAGTAAGATAGGTTAAAAAATTTTTAATTGCCTCTCTCACCACATCTCCTCACTATTAAACAACTTATTACATTTTAACATAACAAACAAACATTGAAAACAAATTGTACCCGTCCATATGGATTAGTAACACGCTACACACCTCCTTATCATTGCAAGCCGAAGGCGTGGCAATCCCAGCTTAGAGATTGCTTCGGCACTTTGTGCCTCGCAATGACAAAGGGAAGAAGCTCCTCGCAATGACAATGGGAAGAAGCTCCTCGCAATGACATTCCTCCTGGAATGAGAGCACAAATACAAGGGGAAAAGCGAGAAAGGGAGTGATGAGTAAACAACAGCACCAGCTGGTTAACTTTTTAGCCTTTGACTAACTTCCAGGCTATAGTTTCACAAAGCACAGTTATATCCTCTGTAGGCAGGTAATCAGAAATGGTGGCGTCAAATATTATACTTCCTGAAGGTTCAAACTCGCTATTGCCTTGCCATAAGACGAAGGTTATCGGCACATAGCTAAAAGCATTAATGGTTATAGCTACATCGCCGTAATCTACCTTACGACCCCCTAGTTTCTCAGCGGCATCTATCAGCCGATGAGGCTCCTCACCAAAGTGGCCTATGATAGGTTTTATAGTTCTCTTGGTGAAGGTGGCGAAGTAAATAGCCCCTTCAGGTAGTTCCTTAAAGGTGATAGGTTTATTGGCAAAGGGGGTGCCTTTCGCCGAGGTCAAATAATGGAGTATTAGTATCTTGTCTCCTATTGGTACTTTTTCTTCACTACCTATTAATGAAATGTCAACATCAGGCAAGCGGATTTGATATGATTGATTTAAATATCCAATGATGATAAACTTTTGGGAATCTATTACCTGATATAAAGTACCACTTCGGCGGCATTGCTCTGCTATATCAATCTTAGCCAGTTGCTCACCGGCAAGCTTATAAGCAAGCTCATAGCCATATCCATAATTGCGTTGATTTGGTAATGACACGTATTTGCTTCCCTTTAACTAAAGTGAGGTGGCAGCTTTTTAGCGGTAAGTTCTAAAGTCCGGCAGCGTCTAGTATTGCCGGCACCTTTTTCTCCCAGCCGATAGGCATAATATGCACCCCTTGACACAGACTCTTGAGTTCCTTGATAAGGTTAGCGGCGATTTCTATCCCCGTCATGGCTTTATCTTCAGCCGCAGCCATCTTGTTAATCAATTCTTCAGGCACAGAGATACCAGCCACATTTTTATTCATAAATCGCGCCATACCAGCGGATTTCAAGGGTATTATTCCAGCCAAAATAGGAATATTAAATCCCTCCACCCTCTTCATAAATTTAGTAAAAGCATTAACATCAAAGATAGCCTGTGTCTGGAAAAATCTAGCTCCAACCTTAATCTTTTTCTCCATCTTAATAAGCTGTAGCTCAAAGGCAGCTTCAGTATCGGCCCCCGGGTTCACCACGGCACCAGGGAAGAAATGCGGCTTCCCTTGAAGCTCATTTCCTGCCATGTCATAACCTTCATTGAGCCTTCCTATAACCCACAGGAGCTGCACCGAGTCTAGATCGTAAACCGGCTTAGCTTGGGGATGGTCGCCAAGTGAAGGTAAATCACCCGTAATAGCCAGTACATTCTCAATCCCCAAGACACAAGCACTCAATAGGTCTGATTGTAGCGCCAATCTATTTCTATCACGGCAGGTCACTTGGAATACGGGTTCTAGCCCTTCTTCTTTTAGCAGGTGGCAGGTAGCCATTGAGCCTAGCCTCATCACCGAGCTCTGCTGGTCAGTAACATTGACAGCATCTACCTTTCCTCGCAAAAGCTCAGCTACCTCCTCTACCTCAGTGGTATCGGTTCCTTTTAGCGGGCCAACCTCAGCAGTCACCACAAACTTCCCTGCCTCCAGAAGCGATTTTAGGCTCATTTTTCTCTCTCCTTCCTACATTATATATATCTGGATTGCTTTCAAGGGGCAGGCTCTGGCACAATCACCACAACCCTGGCAAATGGACGGGTCTGTCATTGGTATCCCGTAAGGAGCCTCTTGCTTGAGTAATTTATGAGTGCATGCCAAGGCGGCAGAGCAGATTCCACTATCGCATTTCTCAGGGTAGCATTTAGTGTAGTCCACCAATGCTATCTTAGGCATTAGCTACTGTTTTCTGCCTCCTTTGTCTTTTCCAGCTTGTCCTCCAACTGTTCCAATTGCTGCCACATTGACGGTGGCACCGAGTGAGCTGGCCATCGAGCCTTTAGGTCAGCTATCTTTCGCTCAATCTCTTTAACTCTATCAAAACTCACTCCACACCTCTTCAGAGTGGAGCGACTTCTATCTGGCGCGGTCTCTTCATCTGGGTGTAATCCTTTGGAGGGACAAACTCTTTTAACTTATCTAACTCGCCCAATTTCTTTAGCCGCTCATATATTAGAATCCAGGCACAGTCATGCTCAGGCTCCTGCTCACACTTACCATTCTTTGAGCCTCCGCACGGACCATTCAACAATCCCTTGGCGCATTGGGTCATAGGGCAAATACCAGCGTACTGACCAAGCACACACTCGCCACATTGCATGCAAATCTCGGCAAAATAGCCCGGTCTCTCCTCCTTGCCTATAAATAAGGTGTTCAATGCTGGATAAACAGGCTTATCGGTATAAAGGCCGACTGTTTGAACCCCGAAGGCACAAGTCATCACCAAAATACAATCAGCCGCCTCAATGTCCTTGATATTCTCCCT
>DAOWKM010000045.1 GCA_030643695.1 Dehalococcoidia bacterium
ATAACCAGTCCGATGGTATTAAACGGGTCAGCAAACATCTTGTACAGCGGCATATTCCAGGCTCCAGCCGAAGTCTTGTCCGCCATAAAGATAATAACCGGTTCAGACGGACGCTCATCAATCTCCATCTCAGCCACCCCGGGGCCCATTCCCTTAACATTGCCGGAGAAGGCATCCGCCAGCAAATCCTGTCCGGCGCCATGAAGTTTTAACTTCTTAGCTACCTCTGTGCAGTCAACAAAGGTATCCCAGGCTAATTTATGGATTCTTTCACTATCCTCACCCTGCTGATGGGTCATAATCAGCTGCAGGTCATCACCACTCTTGGTTACATGATAGTCAACCAGTAACCCCTCCTTTTTAGCCTTAGCCAAACACTCGTTAGCCTTGGCTAAAGTATCGGGGTGAGACTCTGAATGCCCCACATAACCGCCAACATCAGCCTTAATTACGCTTAGTGTGATACTCATAACTCCCTCCTAAATAGCATTTTGGCTAATAATCAATCCCCCTCCGCGCCTCTATCCCCCTATCATAGGGGTGCTTAATCTTTAGCATCTCGGTGACCAGGTCTGCCAATTTAATTAGCCTGGTATCAGCCTGGCGTCCGGTAAGGATAAGTTCCACATTCTGTGGCTTATCACTGATGAGCCTAATCACCTCATCCAGCTCAACGAGCTTCCAGGCTACAGCTAGATTCACCTCATCCAGCACTATCAGGTCATAGTTGCCGCTGAGCATTGCTTTACGAGCCGCAGCCAAGGCTCGTCTTGCCTGCTCTTTTTCCTCTGGCTTTACCTTTGCTGGATTAATGAATCTCCTGCTCCCAAAACTAGCTATAGTGACATTAGGTAGTTTAGACAGGGTGCGACGTTCACCATAGGGGTAATCACCCTTCATAAACAAGGCAATATACACTCTGAGCCCGTGACCCAGAGCCCGTATCACTGTTCCTAGTGCTGCCGTAGTCTTGCCCTTTCCATCGCCGGTGAAAATGTAAACAAGACCTTGACTCACCGGTTTTGGCGACGAGGCACTATTTAATGATGTCTCTTCTCTCAACTGATTACTATAGCTCCATCTCTTGAGCTACTATCTCTCGGTAGAAATCAGCACCACCAAAGGTAAGCTGAGCAGCCTTGAGTCGCCTAGTATAGAACTGTAAGTCATGGTCCATGGTAACACCAATAGCCCCATGAATTTGATGGGCAAAGCCAATAACGCGTTCAGATGCCTCACCTATCCATGCCTTAGCTATAGCTACTTCTTTAGTGCCAGGAAGTCCCTCACTCAGCATCCAAGCTGCTTGGTAGGTACCAAATCTTGAACCATCAACATCGGTTGCCATATTACTACAGTAGTGCTGTATGATTTGAAAACTACCAATGGGACGGTCAAACTGCTTCCTCTCCTTAGCGTAATCAACGGTCATTTCTAGCACCTTCTGCATACCACCCACCATTTCACAGCATTTGGCTACCGCCGCCCGCTCTACTATTCTTTGTACTACGCTCCAGCCTTGGTCTAATTGTCCTAGAATATTCTCCTTAGATACCCTCACCTTATCAAAAACTACCTCACATAGTTTATCATTGGCAATGGTCTTTAGGACAGTATAGCTTATGCCCGGACCTTTGGCATCTACTATAAAGATGGTAACCCCTTCCTCGGCTCTTGCCTGTTGGCTAGTTCTGACTACGCATAGTAAATAGTCAGCAATATGAGCATTGGGAACAAAGAGCTTGGTGCCACTAATAATAAAGTCATCGTTTTCTGCGATAGCCTTAACTGCAATTGAGCTGGGATTATATTGAGCACTGGGCTCAGTTAAAGCCAGGGTAAAAATTGCCTTACCACCGGCTATCTTGGGCAAATATTCCTGTTTTTGCTTCTCGCTTCCAGCATCCAGGATAGGTAAACCACCAAGAATCACTGTTGAGAAAAAGGGCTCGGACAGGCAAGCACGCCCCATTTCCTCCAGAAGCACTGCCAGGTCGAGGAAGGTCATATTGGAACCACCATACTTTTCCGGAAATACCAATCCCATCCAGCCCAAGTCTGCCATTTCCTGCCATAGTTCTGGCGAGTAGCCCTTCTCATCCTCTTCCATCTCTTTAACCAGCGTCTTAGGGCATTTGTCACTTAAAAAGTCACGAGCCATCTTTTTCAACATTTCTTGTTCTTCTGAAAAGGCAAAATCCATGGTTACATCTCCTAAAGTAAAAATAGGTTTAAGCCTCTACAGCTTACCGGACAAGCCAAGCCCTCTTTCAGCTACAATGTTCCTCAGGACTTCTGAGGCGCCGGCCTGAAGGCTATAGCCCTTAGAGCCTAAATATGAGTGAGGTGCCATGCCGAGAATGGGCACCCACTTTGAGCCAGCTGTTACTTGCCCATAAAGCCCCAGAATTTCCATAGCGGTACTGGCTAGGTGTTGCTCAAAGGTAGTGGAGTATGCCTTCGCCATAGCTGCTTCCACAGTGGGAGTACTACCTTTATCTATAACCAGAGCCACTCTGTAGGTAAGTAATCGCCCAATCTCAAATTCAACTTGGAGCTGGGCCAACTTATAGCGGATTAGTCTATCCTGAGACAGGGACTTCCCCATCCGCTTGGTTTCCTTAGCAAATTTAATGATGGCGTCAAACAGGGGATAATTGGCCATGAGCCGCTCCAGCCCGGCTCTCTCGTAAGCAAGCTGATTAACGATTTGGTAAAAGCCACGGTTTTTCTCTCCGATGAGACATTTCTTAGGTATCCTCATGCCATCAAAGAAGACCTCAGCCCATGCCTGACTGCCGGTAATATCTATTGTTGGGGTAATGGTAATCCCGGGTAAACTTACATCAACAACGAACTCGCTGATTCCCCTATGTTTAGGCGCCTCAGGGTCTGTCCTGGCTACCAGGTAAATATAATTCATAAACATACCGCAGCTAGTCCACATCTTCTGCCCGTCAAGGATATAATCATCGCCATCCTCAGTAGCCCTGGTTTTAACGGCTGCTAGGTCAGAACCAGCCTCTGGTTCACTCATCCCCAGACCGATATAAGCCTCCCCTCTCAAAATCTTGGGTAGTAATTCCTTCTTTTGCTCCTCGGTTCCATATCTGAGGATAGAGCCACCTATTTGACGGTCAGCAAACCAGTGACAGGCTGCTGGCGCTCCATAACGCAACATCTCCTCAGTGAGGATGAACCGGTCCACATTGCTATGCCCTTGCCCACCATACTCTTCAGGCCAGGTTAAACCAATCCAGCCTTTCTGGGCTACCTTGCGGGTAAACTCCGGTGAGTAACCCTGTATCCAGGCATCACAGCTTGGCTCAAAGTTTCCCTGCCTTAATTCTTCTTCCAGAAAGCCGCGAACTTCTTGCCTGAATTTCTCCTGCTCCTTGGTAAACCTAAAATCCATAGTTATTCCTCTCTTGGCTTGGTTCGTCTTGGCTCATTCTGACTTGAAAAAGCAGATTTAGTATAATTCTTCATCGTTTTCACTGTCAAGTTAGCCAAGGCAGACTGTGGTAACCAGCATAGAACATTGTTATCACGGCAACCGCAGTGATATAATACCTTAGTATAAATCTTGGGAAGGAAAAGGGGGCTCAAAATGGCAACGACAGAAGAACTGATTGAGGAGTATAAGCAGAAGAGAGAAAAAATACTGGCAATGGGGGGTCCTGAAGCCATTGATAAGCGCCATAAAGGAGGTCAGTGGACAGCTCGGGAAAGAATAGAATACTTTTTTGACCCGGGCACCTTTCAAGAATTAGGCTTATTCGTTAAACATCGAACCGTCCATTTCGGTATGGATAAGAGGGAAGTACCAGCCGAGGGAGTAGTAACCGGTTATGGTAAGGTAAATGGTAGATATGTCGTTGCCTTTGCCGAGGATTATATGGCTATGGCTGGAACTTTTGGCGAATATCATGGCATTAAGGAAACCCAGGCTATTAATTTTGCCAAAGAGAAAGGGTGGCCCTTGGTAGGGATGAATGACTCTGGTGGCGCTCGACTCCAGGAAGGGATGGATACGCTAGAAGTTTACGGCCAGCTATTCCGGGCTCAAATCCTGGCTTCAGGTATAGTCCCTCAAATAGCCTTGCTCATGGGTCCCTGCCTGGGTGGGCAGGCTTATCACCCAATAATGCAGGACTTCCTTATCCAGACCAAGAACACCGGCTTTATGGGTATTGCCGGTCCTGCCTTCGTTAAAACGCAACTAGGCGAGGAGATTAGCCTTCAGGAACTCTCTGGATGGAAAGCCCATGCTGTTAAATCAGGGCAGACACATATAATAGCCGAGGATGATAAAGACGCTCTAGACAAATGCAAAGAGCTTTTATCCCTTTTCCCCTCCAATAACAGGGAGAAACCGCCTCGGGTTGAGACAAAAGATGACCCTTGGCGGATATGCCCTGAACTGGATACGATAATACCTGACCAACCCACTCATCCCTATGATATGTACAAGGTGATTAAAGCCATAGTAGATGATGGCTATTTCTTTGAAATTCTAAAATACCATGCCAGGAGTGTAATCACCGGCTTTGCCCGGTTTAATGGACGCCCGGTGGGTATCTGGTCTAATCAGCCAATGGTAGCCGCCGGTGTTATAGATGTTGATGCCTCTGATAAAGGAGCCCGATTCATAAGATTTTGCGACCTGTTCAATATCCCGGTAGTTACTCTGGGAGACTGCCCCGGTTATATGATAGGCACAGACCAAGACTGGAAAGGCATCCTGCGCCATGGCGCCAAACTGCTCTTTGCCTGGGCTGATGCTACCGTGCCTCTCATTTCAATTATGGTGAGGAAGTCCTACGCCGGTGCTCACTATGGGATGCTGGATAAGGGCATAGGTGCTGACCTTGTCTTTGCCTGGCCAACAGCACGGGTTACCATTGTTGGTGCTGAGACTGCTGCCAGCGTTATCTTTGCTAGAGAAATAAGGGAATCAGCCAACCCGGAAGAGACAAGAGCTAAGAGGATAAAAGAATACAGTGACATCTATGAGAACCCCTATTGTGGCGCTGAGCGAGGCTATATTGATGATGTAATAATGCCCAGTGATACCAGAAGGGTCATAAATAGAGCGCTAGATATTCTAGAAGATAAAGATAAGGACAATAAGGCATTTAACGCCAGACCATGGCGAAAGTATTCCAATATTAATCTATGAGGTAAAACTACAATAGAAATAATTCCGGCTATAGACATTAGACAGGGTAAGTGTGTCCGTTTATATCAGGGCGATTACAACCAGGAAACAATATTCTCTGATGACCCGGTAGAGGTGGCTCTAGAATGGCAATCACTGGGGGCACCACGGCTGCATATTGTCGACCTTGATGGTGCTGCTACCGGTGAACTTTATAACCTGGATATTATTAACGAAATAGCCAGCACTGTGTTAATTCCTACCCAATTGGGCGGTGGCATCCGACAACTGGAAACAGTAGAGCATTTGCTTAAAGCCGGTATAGAGCGTGTTATTCTGGGCACGGCTGCTGTGGAAGACCCTAAACTAATTGAAGAGGCATGTCATAAGTTCAACGAGTCTATTATTGTCGGTATTGATGCCAGCGAAGGGCATATTGCTATTCATGGCTGGCGTAAAGAAACAGAGCTAAAGACAATAGAATTTACTGAGTCTATGGTGCGGCTGGGGGCAAAGCGTTTTATCTATACCGATATTAGCCGCGATGGCACCCTTACTGAGCCAGACTTCGCCACTATTTTTGAGCTAGTTAACACCATAAGATTACCTATCATCGCCTCTGGTGGCATTTCATCGCTAAGCCACCTTAAACTACTCAAATCACTTGGCGTAGAGGGCGCCATAGTCGGTAAGGCACTTTACACCGGGAACATTAACCTAAAACAGGCTCTAGCCACCATTAGCTAACAGGGGGTAGATTGAAGGGGCAAAGCCCCTTCAAAAGTAATCCTTCCCCTTGATAAGGGGAAGGGGGATATAAGGGGGATAGGGTTGATAAACAATATAAAGTTTAACGAAAAGGGGCTTATCCCAGCTATAGCTCAAGATGCCGACACCGGCGAGGTGTTAATGCTGGGCTATATGAATGAAGAGGCACTACGCCGAACCCTGTCCGGCGATGATGTCTGGTTTTACAGCCGCAGCCGGCAGGAATTGTGGCACAAAGGAGAAACCTCAGGTAGCTACATCAAGGTGCGCTCAGTATGGAAGGACTGCGATAGCGATACCATACTGGTTAGAGGGCATCCCACCGGTCCAGTATGTCATACTGGAAATAAGACCTGCTTCTTCCAGCAGCTAACCAAGCAGGATGTAGAGTAAGCCATCAAGGGGAAACCTGAGCCGCCTCCTTCATCTGGTCAATCTCTATCACCTTGCCTAACGCCGACAGGGAAACCTCCAGCTGACTATCATTAGGCTCTCTTGTTGTCAATGCCTGTAGCCATAATCCCGGAGCCAGAATAGTCCTGACTAACCTATTTTCAGCATGCCTAGCTCCAAAATAGGTAACCTCATAGCTGAGGGCAGCAATAAGCGGGATGAGGATAATTCGTGATAGCACCATCAGCCATATGGAGGGTAAACCAACCACAGCAAAAACGATGATGGCTATAACTAACACAATAAACAGAAAGCTGGTGCCACAGCGCATATGAGCTGTGCTGTATTTTTTAATTGCCTCTACCTCCAGCGGGACTCCATCCTCATAAGCATTTACTGCTTTATGCTCAGCGCCATGATAGGCAAATACTCGCTTGATGTCAGGCACTAGCGTCATTAGCTTAAGATAAATGATAAAAATGCCGAGTCGGATAAAGCCCTCTATCAGGTTAAATACCAGTGATGAACTGATATAAGGGTCAAGTAACTTGGTGAGGAAAAGGGGCGCCATAAAGAAAACAACAATAGCAAAAGCCAAGGCAACCGCTACCATAGCCCAGACCGATTTTCCCGAAATTTCCTTACCTTCTTCCTCTAGAGACACATTAGCCGAGTAGAGCAGGCTTTTAGTGCCCAGAACCAGAGCCTCAATCAAAACAACGATTCCCCGGATTAGCGGAGCCTTCCGCATCCAGCCAGTATAGATAGCCGCCAGCGGCTGAGAATCCACAGCCAAATCCCCATTAGGACGACGCACTACAGTTACCATAGCCTTCTGCCCTCGCATCATCACTCCCTCAATAACCGCCTGACCACCATAATAAAACCTTTTAGCCACAGCACCCCCTTAATAAACAAAAAGGAGCGGTCTAGTAGCCCCGCTCCTGCTCCACAAGTATATTTGTTTAATCTTTTATCTGGTAGCGCCGCTTAAACCGCTCCACTCTTCCCGCAGTATCCATCATTCTACGCTCCCCGGTGAAGAATGGATGACACTTACTACACAGTTCAACCTTCAGCACCTTCTTGGTGGAGCCGGTGGTAAAGGTATTGCCGCAGGAACAGATTACCTTAGCATCAGTATAATACTTGGGGTGAATCTTATCCTTCATACTACCTAACTAGCGTAGACGCTAACCTTCCTCCTATTATTGCCAGTAGGCTCAAATTTAACAGTGCCATCAATTAGGGCGAAAAGGGTATAATCTCTGCCTAAGCCGACATTACTGCCAGGGTGAATACGCGTCCCCCGTTGCCGAACCAAAATAGTCCCGGCATTAACCCTCTGCCCGGCATACCTCTTCACACCAAGCCGCTTGGATTGGCTATCCCGACCATTACGACTGGTGCCGCCTCCCTTTTTATGTGCCACTTCCAATCACCTCTTTTTTACGCCGACGAACTGTCTTATGCGGCTTACCTTGCCCAGCCTCAGGCTTAACTATTTTATCTATAACTAACCTGGTATAAAGTTGACGATGACCCGTCTTCTTATGGTAACGCGTCTTGGGCTTGTATTTAAAGACAATAATCTTCTTGCCCTTGCCTTCCCCCTGTGAGGTGGCAACTACCTTCGCCCCATCAACAGTAGGCGTGCCCACGGTTACCTTATCACCATCGGCAACAAGTAATACCTTCTCCAGGTCAACTATGCCGCCCTCGGCTACATCCAGCCGTTCAACATCTATAGTCTGACCCGGCGTTACCTTATACTGCTTACCGCCAGTTTCAATAATAGCGTAAATCTTTAGCCTCCTAAACTCAAATATTCTACCAGCTACTATAGGAGAGTGTCAAATCTTAGTCTTTCCTGTTCCATGAACAAGTAGCCTCTGCCACAACTCACTCACCTTTACCTTCAACTCATCAAGACTGCCATCATTATTAATCACCACATCGGTATGCTTTATCCGCTCCTCATTTGATATCTGAGAGTGGATGCGAGCTAAAGATTGCTGTCTAGATAATCCCGACCGCTCCTCAAGTCGCTTAAGCACGGTGGACTCAGAGGCTACAGTAACCCATACCTCATCTACTAATGAAGTCTTACCCGTGTCTACCAAAAGAGGAATTTCAAGCACTACCACTCTTACTCCCTGCCGCTGATAGTTCTCAAGTTGAGCCCTCATCATCTTACCTATCCGGGGATGTGTTATCTGGTTCAGCCGTGATAGAGACCCAGGATGGCTAAATACTATTTCACTCAGCTTGCCACGGTCAATAGTGCCGTCAGAAGCAAGAATCTGCTCACCGAAAGCAGCTACCACTTTATGCCACACCTCAGTATCAGGCTTGAAAGCCTCATGCCCCACTTTATCGGCATCTATAATGACTGCACCCAGCTCAGCTAGAAATTGAGCTACCATGCTCTTGCCACTACCTATGCCACCAGTAACACCAATAACCTTCATTAGTTACTACCTTAATCAGTCTATCGGCTAGAAGCTAGGTAGTCAAGAGGGGAGCACAACAATATAAAGAAATTCAAAAGATAGTTAGCAATATGAGCAATAAGCTATTGACAGAAATATTTCCAGGGGTGGTAACTGGAAGGATGCCGTTAAAACTGCTCTCGCTCATCCTGATAACGGAAACTGGCGAAAGAAGCGGTAACAGCCTAAAAGAACGCATAGCCCAAAAGGACAATCAAGGCAAAGAGCCTCTGAAGTGTAGGGGTTTTTCAAAATGTTTCCCCCTAGTTCCATTTCCCCTACTCCTTCTCCACTAATGTGTGCAAGTAGCCATCGTCGCCTTTCCATGATTTGATGAATTTCGCTTTACCTATCGAGTTGATTATCTTTGGAGCTAAGTCCAGCATCCGTTCGTCATCGGCTACAATTTCAGCATAACCTCCTTCCTCTATCTTGTCCAGCTTTCCAGAGACTTTCTTTATCCTTTGCGCAGGTTTCTCTATTCTTCTAATGTCTACTTTGATGCTTCGTTCTTTCATGTTTCTCCTCTCCTTATTTATTCATTTGCTTCTCATAAACTTATCACTTGTCTGCCTAGGGTTAATTCATATCATTCGTATAGCCTCTAAAGGGCATGCAGCTGAACAAGAGCCACAGCCCACACACAGAGGCATTATGCATAGGGAAGTCATATGGTTGTTCTTGAAAGAACGCTTTATGTGGACATGCATCGCTAGCGGTACAAATCCCGTGATTACATCTTTCTGGATGGCACTTATTAAAATTTATTGTTGGAATTGGCTTTATAATTATTTTCTTGTCCTGTTCACAAAAACGGATGGGTTAAGTTCGTAGATAGGCGTTCCTGCTCGGGACACTTCAGCAAGTGAACCCAGCTTGGGACTTATCACCCCGCTGCCTTTGAGCTCGGCTATCAAGGCATCAACCCTATCCCCCAAGTCCAACTCGTTGCACACCGTCTTTATCTGACTTGCAGTAATCCTGTAGTCCTTTCCCTGCTCCCCTAAGCCCTCAACCAATTTTGGTATTTGTTCCCAGTTTGGTTCACCCATGTCCCTGAAAAGCTCGGTTATAGCATGCTCAGGGTTCCAGTGCCCTGTTTTGCTGGCATCTTCTACTAGATACCTAACAATGTTGGGCACTTTATACAGTTCCTCTGGCTTGGCAACCAGTAGCCGGTCTTCCCATGCAGCGCTTTTGAGTATCCTCACTGGAGGAAGTAATCTCCATTCGTTACCCAGAAGCAAAACATCCTCGGCATCATTATTAACCATTTTCTCCATCTCACGATAGGATACTCCACCTCTTTTAGAGGCGCGGGCTAAGACTTGCGCCAAACGATTCGTAAGCTCTCCATGACTTAACAGTCCGCTTAAAGCCTTTCCCAGCTTATTCATATGATTCCCATTTCTTTTTACGTAGTGCTAACCGAAGGCTTTACCGCCTTCAGTAGCCGCAGATGCCCCTTGAGGAAAAACTTCTCTTCAAAGTCGGTGAAACCTTGACTGTGGAGCATTTCCTTTATATTGAGCTTAAGGAATTCCGCAGCCAGCTGACATTCCCAGCGGGTGAATGCCCAGCGAAGGGGAAACCACACCCTCCCAAGGTCGAACTCATTATAGTCTAGGATGTAGAAGGCTCCTGCTGGCTTTAGAGCTTGATAAGCATTACGAGTAATCCCCAGTTTCTGCCTGTCCTCAAACCCGTGCAGAACAAAGGAGATGAACAACTTATCAAACTCTTCTTTGTATGGCAGGGATAGCTCTATCCGCTGCCTTTTAAAGCTGATGTTGGCATACTTACAGCAACGCTTCCGGGCTCGGTCTAACATCTCATCGCTGATGTCCAAACCTACAATCCTGCCTTGAGAGCCCACCTTTTCAGCCATAAAGCAATCGTTCCTGCCCGTGCCTGAGCCGAGATCAAGTATTGATTGACCTGGCTTAATGCCCATCTTTTCGATAACGCCTTTGATGAAATGAGAATACTGCCCTAGCGAAAGTACGTTTAGGAAGAGATCATAGTAGCGGGCTCCCCCAGGTCCAATCTCTACTTTAGACCTTGCTGATGGCAAAATATACCTCCCTAGCTGAGCATTACTAAATACTCGTCAGCGTACTTACCGTTCTTGGTTCCCTCAAACATCTTTCCCCTTTTTACCTTTTCTAGTGCCAGATACTCACTGGCAGCCATACCAGCGGAGCTGTCTTGGCTAGCAGCCGTGATAAGGTGTCGCCCGCTGGCGGTAATCTCCCCGCAGGCGAAGACCCCTGACCTGCTGGTCATCATCTTACTGTTGATTTTTACAAAGCTTCCTGTCATCTCAAGTCCCGCCTCTCGTACCAACCTGGTATCAGGCTCAGTTCCTACACAGACGACCACCCAGTCGATGACTATCTCCCTCTCGTCGCCAGTCTTATTGTTTACTACCACCGCCGCCTCAACTCGGTCAGTGCCTTTTATTTCCTTTAACTCGGTATTATACCCGATCTGGACGCCCTCCTCTCGCAACCTCTTGGTCATAAGAGGATATGCCCTCAGCGATTCTCTGCGATGTATCAGGGTAACCTCGCTGGCTACACTCTTGGCTAACAAGGCACTCTTGGCTGTGGTATTTCCGCCACCTACCACCAAAACCCTTCTACCCGTGAACTCTGCTAAATCACATTTGGCGTAATAGGATACACCCTTCCCGATAAACCTGTCCTCTCCCGGCATACCAAGCCTTTGCATGGTGCTGCCAGTAGCTATGATGATGGACTGCGCATGGTACTGATTAGCCTCTGTAGTTACAATCCTATCCTCAGCATTAATGCCGAGCACTCTTTCCTGACGTAGCTCTGCCCCAACACCTGACGGCGGAGCTGAGGTCACCTGCTTCTCTATGTTTTCCATGAGCACTGCCCCATCTCCAGGTGGGAAACCAGGATAGTTGGTCACTGTGTAAGCGATAGCACCCTGCCCACCTACCCAGCTGCCTTCCAAGACCAGGGTGCTCCACCCATCAAGCTGGGTAAAGATTGCCGCTGACAATCCAGCGGGACCGGCACCGATAATGACCACATCTTTTTCTTCCACAGTCCATCTCCTCCAAACAATTGTATTTACTAGATGCCATCGTATCCCGTCTCAGCCAAGCTGCGAGCCAATCCAGATGCTGATTGCTGCTTCTAGCCTACTTATCAGGCTATGAAACTCGAGATATTTCCTTTCTTAAGCGCCACTGAGTGCTTATTCACAAAATCTATATGACTTACCTCGCATTGGACGAATTTTTGCTCTCCTAACAGCCCAATTAGCACGAAACCGTCACCTTTCGCCTCAATTAGAGCTACATCTCGCATTACTTCTTCCTGCTGACCGTTCGAGTCAACATAGACACCAGTTAAGCACATATTTACCCCTCATTCTATTTCATCTGAAAGCAGCCTTTTCAACCGGACTAGGGAAATCCTATATGGTTCTATGGGAATCCCCATCCAGTCAGAAAACTCCAGGATCTCTTCCGGCTTATTTTCCATAATTCCATCATAGAATCCTATAGCATCTAGCATAATTGCTCCACCAGTGTGTTTGGGGAAATTTTCATTGGCCAAACCCTTATCCCAGCCCTGATATACATAATGGCGGTACTTCATCCACCCCGGGGTAAGCCAATAAATGTCTTTACCCTGGCTTATCTTGTCTCTTTCTTCAGCACTGGCTAGCATATCAACACAATGGGTAGCTTTTATTCTAGAAATCTTGACTCCAGGTTCCTCCTGTTCCTGAATTATGGTGTCTATCCTCCGATATGGATTGTCAGCATTAACATAACAGAACTTGCCGCCATAGACCACGATAATTTTGCTAGCGTATTTTTTAGCGGTGCCTAACTGCCTTATCAGCTGGCTCTCAAGTTCTCGGGGAACCTCATGCCGCCCGGGCTTGGTGTATAGGATTTTTCTAGTATCCAGAAAGCCGCTACCTTTCAGATAGTTCAGTTCCAAGTTCAGCGTCCCACAGGCAACAATAGCATAGTCTTGAAACGAAGCATGATTTTCCATATTTCTAGCCTTCCATGTTGTAGCCATCAATTATGGCTTCAGCACGACACATTTTTATCCTCTTCTTTTCTTCTGTTGACTATTCTATCCACCTTGTTATGACGGGTTCAATCGTATTAGTGACGCCCTAAGGCTTCTTTCTGAAATTCAGAACTTGACCTTTTTCGAGACACTTGTTGTCATGAATAAGGGTACCAGAATATTCGCTTTCCAGATAAAAATTGGCGCTCTCAATTTCGTCTCTGGCATCTAATTCCATATGCTTTGGCCAAACTGAAATAAATGCAGAGGGTTTCATGATTCTATAAATTTCACCTAGTAGTTTTCTTCTATCTCCTGCCTGTGGCAAGTAGTAGGAGTGAAAAACGTCAAAAAGCAGAACTACATCAACAGACTCATCAGCTAACCTAATCCGTGGCTCTCCTGATGTGTCTATCCTTTCTATATTTCCCAAACCTTCCAATTTAGCCTTTTGTATCAACTTGTCCAAAGCTTTCCTGTCCTTATCTAATGCATATACTTTACCTTCTTCACCCACTAGCCTAGCCGCTGGAATAGTATATGTGCCGGAACCACAGCCGAAATCGAGTGCAATGTGCCGCTTGTTAATGCCTACTGCTTTTAATACTTCTGCGGCTCGTGATTCTAGCTCCATTTCTCTCACAACCATGATGGGGGAGCTCATATTCTTACCATCTTCAAGAACTACCTTTCGCTTCCTCCCTGCATTCCTTGCAGTATCCCTCAAGATATAACTCAGCTTTAGTCACATTAAAGCCGTGTTCGCTTTGCACCTTGTCCACTAGCTTGTGTATTAGGGAGCTCTTAAACTCTATGACCGCCCCACAACCCTTGCACACCAGATGCTGGTGCTCACCCAACTGCTTTACCTCATAATAGCAACGTACCTGTCCCAGACGTCTCTCATCCACTAAATCCAACTCCTTGAACAAGCGGAGACTACGATATACTGTGGCCAAGCTGATAGACTCGTCCATGCTGCTGGCACGCCGGTAGAGTTCCTTGGCATCTATATGCCCGCGGGTATCACGGATTAGTTTCAAAAGCAACCGTCGCTGGGCAGTTACTGGATGACCCTTCAATTCAATGTTGGAGTTGCGAATGTTTCTCATTCTCATACTCGTCATTCTAACCGCTTTGTCCATCTATATCAACGAGATATGACTCCTCTCCATCCTCGGCATTCAGAAATACATATCAAGCTATTTATAATTCCATCACTCCTAAGGCACACTTTCAGTTTAAGGATGGAGTCCAATTTGCTATAATTGGGCTTTGTCAGGCTGAGAGAAGATAAGGTAGAGGAGAAGCTATGAAAAAAATGGGTATTTTAGGCGGAATGTCTCCAGAGTCAACAGTAGAATACTATCGTGTTATCATTACTCTTTGTCGTCAAAGAGGAATGGGGCACCGCTATCCGGTAATTATTGTATATAGCCTGAACTTTCAGGGGTTTATTAGCCTGGTGGAGTCAGGAAACTTGCCAGAAGTGATTAGCCTCCTTTATGAAGCAATCGATTCACTGTCTCACGCAGGTGCGGACTTTGCCCTTATGGCGTCAAATACGCCGCACATAGTTTTCAACGAGGTGGCTGATAGGTCACCCATCCCGCTTTTGAGTATTGTTGAGGAGACCGGCAAGGCGGCAAAAAGCTCAGGATTTTCCAGAGTAGGTTTGTTCGGCACAAAATTCACTATGGAAGCTGACTTCTACAGCAATGTTCTTTGGAACAAATATGGCATATCTGTGGTTACTCCCGAAAAAGCCGACCAAGACTATATCCACCACAAAATTATGACCCAGCTTGTAAATGGCTATATTGTTGATGAAACCCGGCAAGAACTATCAAGGATTGCCAGAAAGATGGCCGACAAAGAAGATATTGAAGCCCTGATATTAGGGTGCACAGAATTACCACTGATTCTCTCTGAAGAGGTTGTTAGCATCCCAGTTCTTAATACCACTAGAATTCATGCCGAGGCCGCCCTAGACTTTTCTCAATCCGGCAATTTTCAGGAGTAAAGTCAGATTTAAATCCGCCCCTCACTGGACAATATACTATATTATTCCCGTACCCCCATCCAGCATGTCGGAGGAGAAAGTCGGAGTTTTGCCTTTCGTACACCACATTGAGGAAGAGGAGGACAAGGAGGTAAGGGTGATATAAATATCAATCTACAGGCTATAACTGATGACGGAGCAGTGATATAATTAAGCTAAGAGGAAACTATATGGAAAAGCCAATGCGCGAGGCAATGCTCTATGAAAAGCTCCCCGGCTCCAGAGTAAGGTGCAATATTTGCCAGCGGCGCTGTGTCATAAATCCGGAGAAATTTGGTGTCTGCCAAATGTATCAGAATAGAGACGGTGTTCTGTATAACATGAACTATGCGGTAGTGTCATCAGTAGCCGCTGACCCTATTGAAAAGAAACCGTTATTCCACTTCTTCCCTGATACTCTAGCCCTTTCCCTGGGCACCTGGGGCTGTAACTTTCATTGCCAGCACTGTCAGAACTGGGAGATTTCCTCTCCTGAAATTAGCCAGCCGTGGCGTGGCTCTCAGGAAATCCAACCTCAAGCGGCTATAGAGCTGGCGAAACGCTACCAATGCGATGGCATTGCCTGGACATACAATGAGCCCAGTATCTGGTTTGAATATACCCTGGACTCAGCCAAACTGGCTAAGCAGAACAACCTGTATACCGTCTATGTGACCAACGGCTACCTGACCCCAGAGGCACTGGATACTATCGGGCCCTATCTGGATGCCTGGCGGGTTGATGTTAAGGGTTTCTCTGATTCCCTTTATCGCGACCTGGCAAGGGTAACTCACTGGCGGAGAATACTTGATGTTGCCAAGCGGGCTAAAGATAAGTGGAATATGCATGTTGAGGTGGTTACCAACATCATACCTACTATGAATGATGATGACCAGCAACTTGAGGACATCGCTAACTGGATAAGAGATGACCTGGGTGAGCTAACCCCGTGGCATGTAACTCGGTTCTACCCCAATTTCCGTATGATGCACTTACCGCCAACCCCGGTATCCACCCTGGAGCATGCCTATGATATTGGTAGGAAAGCCGGTCTTAGGTTTGTCTATGCCGGCAATGTTCCCGGGCATAAGAGTGAGAGCACCTTCTGCTACTCCTGCGGCAGGCTCATTGTAGAAAGGGTTGGCTATCAAACTAAGGTAGTAGGTCTGGAAGGTTCAAGGTGCAAGTTCTGCGGGGCAGAGCTTAATTTCAGGACATCCGGGGTAAAGGAGGGAGCATAATGATTAGGAATCCTGTGGTAGCTGGGCAATTCTATCCAGACTCGCCTGACCAACTTAAGGCAATGATTAAGGAGATGGTTGATAAGAAAGCAGAAAAAGAGGAGGTAATCGGTCTGCTTTCCCCTCACGCCGGCTATATCTACTCAGGACCAGTGGCTGGCGCTACTATATCCAGAATCAAGTTTAAGGACACCTTTATCATTATGGGTCCTAATCATACGGGAAGGGGAAGACCGCTCAGTATTATGACCGAAGGCACCTGGAAAACGCCCCTGGGGGAGGTGGAGATTGACTCGGAACTGGCTAAGCAGATTTTAGCCACATCTAGCCACTTGGAAGAAGACCCTATCGCTCATCAATTTGAACACTCTATTGAGGTTCAACTCCCATTTTTACAATATTTCAAGAAAGATATTAAGCTCGTGCCTATTATATTCTCCTACTCTACTGGCGATATTTACAAAGAAATCGGCAAGGAGCTTGCCCAAGCCATTAAGGATTTGAGTAGAGAGGTGGTAATCATCGCCTCAAGCGATATGACCCACTATGAGCCTCAAGAATCGGCTCGGAAGAAGGATACTCAGGCTATAGAAGCTAT
>DAOWKM010000023.1 GCA_030643695.1 Dehalococcoidia bacterium
AAACCTGGGTCTTATGCTTGAGACGGCGGAAAGCTTTTGAATGGATAATGCGGTCTCGGTCACGCTGGAAGGCGGTGCGTACCGGGCAGGGCTCTTCTGGCTTAAGCCTGCCCCGTGACAACCTGCTTTTTACAGCATAAGGGGAAAGGCTTTCCTCCCTTGCTTCGGTTGTCTGGCGAATATTAAGCTGACTAATCATCAAGTCTTAGTCTCTGCTCTGCCTTAGCAATTATGGCTCTGGTGGTGCCAATCATATCAGGGCTTACTGAAACCGAGGTAATGCCCCATTCTACTAATTTTTCAGTAAGCTCGGGGTATACTGAGGGTGCCTGCCCGCAGATAGAAGAGGTAACTCCCATGCTCTTTGATACTTTAATCGCCCGTTCCAGAGATAGCATCACCGCTTCATTACGCTCATCAAAGGTATCAGCTAGTTTTTCGCTGTCCCTATCAATGCCTAGAGTTAGCTGAGTTAAATCATTTGAGCCGATAGATATGCCATCAATACCAACTTCAAGGAATTTCTCCATAAGGATAATGTTGGATGGTACCTCAACCATCATCCACAGTTTGAAATCTTTAGAGCGTTTTAGCCCTACCGATTCCATAATCCTTACCGTTTGAGCTAGCTCATTAACGGTTCGCACAAAAGGAATCATAACCCACAGATTAGGGTAATTCTGCCTTACCCTCTTGATAGCTTCTAGTTCAAGCTTGAACACATCAATATCAGTTATATATCGGGAGGCTCCTCTATAGCCAATCATCGGGTTCTCTTCCTCGGCTTCGTAATTTTCTCCACCTTTGAGGGCTCTATACTCATTGGTCTTAAAATCATTGGTTCTATAAACTACTGGGCGTGGGTTAAAGGCTTTGGCAAAGGCAATTAGCCCCATAGCCAGTTTATCTACGAATTCATGACCTCGATTCTGGCTAATCATATAGCTAGGGTGCTCGCCAATCTGGGCAATCATGAACTCGGCTCGGAGTAGACCTACACCATCTACATCACGAGCGGCTACCCTGTCCACTAATTCCGGCTGAGCCAGATTTACATAAACTCTCGTCCTTGTCTTGATTTTTTCTCTAGGGCCGGTGATAGCCTCTTCCTTAATAGCCACCTTGCCTTCATAAACCTTGCCCTCTGAGCCATCCACGGTGATTACCTGTCTATCTTTCAAGGTAGCCGTCGCCCCTTCGGCACCAACGATGCAGGGGATGCCCAGCTCTCGGCTGACAATAGCGGCGTGGGCTGTTCTACCCCCGCGGTCAGTTACGATGGCTACTGCCCGTTTCATTGCCGGCACAAAGTCGGGGGTAGTCATTTCCGCCACCAGAATATCACCAGCCAATACCCTATCTATTTGAGTGGGGTCACTTACTATTTTGACTGGTCCTGAGGCAATACCCGGGCTGGCTGGTGACCCCGATAGAAGCACGGGGGCGGTAATTTCAGCGGTAACCTCAGCCATTTCCTTAATAGTAGTTACCGGGCGGGTCTGGACGATAAAGATTTTCTTATCCTCCTTTGCCCACTCAATGTCTTGAGGGAATTGGTAGTGGTCCTCTAAATGCTTTCCTATTCTAGCCAGAGTAATTATGTCATCATCACTTATCTTTGGCTGTGCCTGCTCCTCAGGAGTAAGCACCACTTTAACATTAGCCTCCTCACCATTACCCCCCTCATTCCTTATCAGTTTCCATTCTTGGTGTTTAATTTCACTATCAGTGATTTTCATCTGGTCTTTGCTGACAACATAATGGTCGGGAGTCACATCTCCCGAAACAATCGTTTCACCAAGTCCAATGACAGCTTCAATGACAATCTTACTTTTGTCACTGGTGGTTGGTTCTACAGTAAACATAACCCCGGAAGCCTCAGACTGGACCATCTTTTGCACCGGGACAGCAATACCTACTTTGAAGTGGTCAAAACCCTGTTGCTCTCTATAGAAGATAGCTCGAGCTTCAAAGAGGGATGCCCAGCATCCTTGAACAGCAGCTACCACTTCCTTTTCGCCTTGGACATTAAGGAAGGTGCGTTGCTGACCGGCAAAGGAAGCCTCGGGCAAGTCCTCGGCAGTAGCTGAGGAGCGGACAGCGACTAAACCCTTACCCATTTTTGTATAGGCTTGCTCAATTTCGTTGGCTAAATCAGGTGGCATTGGAGCGTCTGATATAGCTTGCCTGACTTCAGAGGCAATCTGCTGAAGCTGTCCACTATTATTAATGTCTAGAGGCTTTAACAGCTCATGAATTTTATCAATGATTTTTGCCTGTTGCAGGAAGTCAAAGTAAGCAGTGGCGGTTACAATAAAGCCCGGAGGAACAGGTATATGGGCATTAGTCATTTCCCCCAGATTTGCCCCTTTACCACCAACAGTAGGGACATCCTTTTTGGTAACCTCATTGAACCAGACAATAGCCTTTTGACCTCGGTGCATAGCTAAAACTCCTTTCTTGGGATTGGATGATTTCTACTGATATTATACCACAATAAATAGCTTAACTAAATGTTATGAAAAGAGCAGGAGAACCCTCACGGCCCTATTGGCTTGGCTATTAGAGTAGCCCTCAGACGCCACAGGATTGAAATCTGAGCGATTAAATGCGATTTAGGTAGTAACCCACTTTAACCCCGAGATGTTCTGTACTAGGCATTAGGTGAAAATGCTATTAATAATCAGAAAAAATGGGATAAGGCAATTCTATTAACTGGTGGTGGGCCATTGTGGGCTCGAACCACAGACCTCAGTCTTATCAGGACTGCGCTCTAACCAACTGAGCTAATGGCCCCAGGTGCTTTCACCAAGGGGATAACCTTCTTCTATGCAAAAAAAC
>DAOWKM010000084.1 GCA_030643695.1 Dehalococcoidia bacterium
GGGTGAGCTATGACTTGATGTTTTTCCAGTGTCTGCTCTACAAGTTTAGCAATATCGGTAAATTTGATGCGTTCCGACAGGAAGAGGTCAACGGCTACCTCATCGGCGGCGCAAAGCACAGTGGGGCAGGTTCCCCCTTTCATACCTGCCTCAACAGCTAACCTGAGGCAGGGGAATGTATCCCGGTCAGGTTGTTCAAAAGTCAGGTTATTGATACTGTCCCAGTTAAGCCGGGGAAGCTGGGAGTTGGGCAGGCGTTCAGGGTAAGACAGGGCATACTGAATAGGTAAACGCATATCGGGGTAACTTAACAGGGCTTTAATTGAGCCATCGATGAATTCTACCATAGAGTGGACAATGCTCTGGGGATGGATTAGAACCTTGATATTCTCAAAGGGCATGTCAAATAGCCAGTGGGCTTCAATTACCTCAAGCCCTTTATTCATCAGGGTAGCTGAGTCAATGGTGACCTTTGTTCCCATCTGCCATGAGGGGTGTTTTAGTGCCTGCTTGACAGTAACCTTGCCTAGCTGTGCCGGTGAGTAGCCGAGAAAAGGACCGCCTGAAGCAGTTAGAATAAGCCTGGCTGCCGGCTGGGTTTCACCGGTGAGACATTGCCATATAGCGCTATGCTCGCTATCAATGGGCAAAATCTGGGCGGCGTTCAGTCTTGCCTCATTGGTAATAATCTCGCCAGCCATAACTAACGATTCCTTATTGGCTAGGCAAATTTTCTTACCAGCTTTTACCGCCGCCAGTGTTGGGCTTAGTCCTGTTTTCCCCGAGGTAGCGATAACAACAGCATCTACTTGGGGATGGCTGGCGATTTCTTCTAGTGACAGGAACTCATATTCAGTATTAGGCAGGTGAGCCTGTGCCTCCCTATCCTGATAATAGACAAATCTTGGTTTGAACTCATTGATTTGCTTTGCCAGTAAATCGGTATTCCGCCCCGCCGCCAGACCAACGATGTGAACTCTATGGGGTAAGGCACGCACTACCTCAAGTGTTTGCTGCCCTATGGAGCCGGTTGACCCCAGGACAGCTAATTGCTTTATAATACTACCCATATCACATAATAGTATACTACTATGCCAGCAAAGACAACGCTGTCTATTCGGTCAAGGATACCGCCGTGCCCTGGTAATAGCTTGCCTGAGTCTTTCACTCCCATTTTGCGTTTGAACAGGGACTCTGTCAGGTCGCCAAGTTGACCCAAAATGCTGACCAGCAAGCCCAGGAGCATCGCCTGCCCGTAGCTTAGGGGCAGGTCAAGAATTGTAACTAACAGCAGGCTAACTATGATAGCCCCCAAGACCCCGGCTATAGCTCCCTCCCAGGTTTTGCCCGGGCTGATATGTGGAGCAAGTTTATGCCTGCCCAGGGCTTGACCAGCGAAGAAGGCAGTGGTGTCGGAGCCAAAGGTAGTAAACAGGGCAAAAAGTACCCAATCCCTGCCAGCATCCACCCCTCTTAGTGCTACTAGATAGCTTAGTAGCCACCCTACATATAGAATGCCGGCTATTGTCCATGCCCAACTGATAAAAGCCTCTTCCTTTTGTCGGCGCAGTAGCAGCCAGATTAGAGGTAGTATTACTGCTGAGGCTAATAGAAGCGGGGTAAGAAGGTTATAATCAAAATGGGGGCTCAGGATAAATAGTAGTGTCCAGATTAGTCCGAAGTAGGTAAGTGGTGGCACCTTGGCTGCAGTCACCATCCGGTAGAATTCAAAGATAGCCAGCACTCCACAGATAGCAACTAATGTAGTGAACCCCAGCTCGCCACTAAACCAGATAATAGCAATGAGGAGGGGAATACCCCACAGTGCGGTTATAACCCTTTTCTTAAGCATGTGGTTGATTATTACCCACCGAAGCGTCTTTGGCGCTGGCTAAAGGATAATAGCGCTTTGTCAACCTCTTTTTTATCAAAGTCGGGCCACAGGATGTCGGGGAAGTAGAACTCAGTGTAAACTGTTTGCCAGGTTAGAAAATTGCTGGTGCGTAGTTCGCCGCCAGTGCGAATGAGTAGGTCAACATCAGGTAAGCCGGCGGTATAGAGGTAACTACTGAATAATTTTTCGTCTATGTTCTGAGGTGAGACGCCATTGGTTATAAGGCGGCGTACTGCATCCAAAATCTCAGTGCGTCCCCCATAGTTGACAGCAAGACTTAAGGTCATATCAGTGTTATTTTTAGTTAGCTCTAGAGCCCTAGTTATGGCTATCTGCAGGCGGCGTGGGAGTTCGTTAAGCCGTCCTAAGTGGCGAAGTTTAACCCCTCTCTTATTAAGCTCGGTAATCTCCTTATCCAGCATCTCTTCCAGAAGTTGAAATAAAACTTTGACTTCAAGTTTAGAGCGTTTCCAATTTTCGGTAGAGAATAGATAAAGGGTTACATACTTTATCTGCTGTTCAGTGAGATACTCAAGTACAGAGCGGAGGTTCTTTACTGCTGCCCGATGTCCTTCGAAACTGGGTAATCCGTGCTGCTTTGCCCATCTACGATTACCATCTATAATAATGGCTATATGGTTAGGTAAATGAACATCTTTTTTCGTCGCCGTTGAGGTAGCTATCATTTTGCCACTCAATATTAAATACTAACCTCGCTAATCGGGCTAGACCTCTATTAGTTCTACTTCTTTATCTCGTCCGATTTGGTCAGCATCGGCTGTGGAGCTATCAGTAAGCTTTTGTAGTTGGTCTAGGGCACGCTTTAGCTCGTCCTGTGATATATCCTTATTTTTCTCTAAATCTTTTAGCTCATCCATAGCTTCATGTCTTAGGTTGCGTATTGCTACTTTTCCTTCTTCAACCCTCTTTCGCACCACTCTAATTAGCTCCTGCCGTCGCTCTTCAGTAACTGGGGGAATGTTTAACCGTATTACCCTGCCATCACTGGTTGGAGTTAGCCCAAGGTCAGACTTCAGGATAGCCTTCTCTATACTATTGATGCAACCCTGGTCCCAGGGTTGGATGACGAGGAGACTGGCTCCAGGCGCAGAGATACCAGCAATTTGGTTGAGAGGAGTGGGAATGCCACCATATTCTACCTTGATATGCTCTATTAAGGTGGGGGTAGCATGCCCGGTGCGGATAGTGGCTAATTCCCGCTTCAAAACCTCAATAGATGCCTGCATCTTTTGTTCAATATTCCATAGACTTTGGCTAACCATTTCCCTTCTTACTGGATACCAGGGTACCAATAGGCTCACCAATTACAGCCCGTTCTATACTGCGGGGAGCCTGAAGGTCAAAAACAATTATCGGCAGCTTGTTTTCTAGACATAGGGAGAGTGCGGTAGCATCCATTACCTCCAGGTGCATATCTAATGCTTCCAGGTGAGTAAGTTTATCAAACTTCTTGGCGTTACGATTTTTAACGGGGTCAGCATTGTAGATACCATCCACATTGTTTTTTGTCATAAGTAACACCTGAGCCTCAATCTCTATTGCCCGCAGAGCGGCTGCGGTGTCAGTAGTCATATACGGATTGCCAGTGCCCCCGGCGAAGATAACAGCCCTGCCCTTCTCCAGGTGCCGAATGGCCCGGCGTCTGATATAAGGCTCAGCCACCTGTTGGATATTTATCGCTGACTGAGTTCTAGTAGTTACCCCTTCTCTTTCCAGTGTATCCTGGAGAGCCAGAGCATTTATTACTGTAGCTAGCATACCAGCATAATCAGCGGTAACCCTTTCCATCCCGTCCTCCTCAGCCTTAGCCCCACGCCAGATATTACCACCACCGACAACAATACCTACACCTACCCCCATTTCTATCACTTGCTTAATCTGCTTGGCTACCTTGGCTAGGGTAGAGGCATCAATACCAAAGTTAACACCACCACTAAATGCCTCACCACTGAGCTTTAGTAAAACACGCTTGTATTTGGCAGCAGTCATTGCCTTCCCTTTAACACCTTCTCAACATGATTTAGTCGCTCTTCAATCCCAGCTATTCTTGTTTATGATTCCCCCTAGCGGTAACACAAAGCGCTAAAACTGATAACTATTACTACTAAGAGGCTACCTGATAACTATAATAGCTCCTGCTATCTAACCGCCTATTTTGAATCTAGCAAATCTGGCTACTTTGATGTTTTCGTCTACCTTGGCAATAGTTTCAGCTATGATATCTTGAACTGTCTCATCAGGGTCCTTGATGTAAGGCTGAAGAAGCAGGCAAGCTACCTCAGGCTCTATATCAGCTCCTTCAGGGATTTCTTCCCTTGAGATGAATTTGGGGTCTTGAGCAGCTATCTGCATTGCCAGGTGATGAGCCAGTTCCTTGAATTCGTCAGTGTGAGCCACAAAGTCAGTTTCACAGTTCAGTTCAACCATGGCTCCGATGCACCCCCCGGTATGGACATAGGTTCCAATTACCCCCTGGGTGGTAGCGCGCTCTGCCTTTTTCTGTGCCTGTAATAGGCCCTGTTGTTTCAGAATCTGGAGTGCCTTTTCCGTATCTCCTTTCGCTTCAAGGAGGGCATTCCGGCACAGCATAATGCCAGCTCCGCTCTGGTCTCTTAACCCTTTTACCATAACTGCTGAAATTTCCAATCTCTCCTCCATATTATGCATCATCAGGCGTAAAAATGAGAGGCTCAGTAACCTCTTTAGCCTCAAGCTCTTCCAGGCCCTCCTCAGGGGCTTCCTCTGTCGGAATCGCAGTGATGCCAGTTCTGCCTTCAATAATTGAGTCGGCGACTTTACTGCATATTAGTTTGATGGCTCTGATAGCATCGTCGTTGGCTGGAATCGGGTAGTCTATATCATCAGGGTTACAATTGGTATCTACTATAGCTACCACCGGTATTCTCATACGTTTGGCTTCAGCCAGAGCAATTTTTTCCTTTACTGGGTCAACAATGAACAGGGCAGTTGGTAGGCTGGTCATCTCTTTGAAACCACCCATCTGCCGGTTGAGGCGTGAAATTTCCTCGTCAAGTTTTAGGGCTTCCTTTTTAGGTAAGCGGTTAAAGTCCCCTCTGGTCTGCTGGTCTTCCGAACGCACAAGGTAGTCGATGCGGGCTTGTATAGTAGCGAAATTAGTCAATACCCCGCCCAGCCAGCGTTGGTTGACATAATACATACCGCAGCGCTTGGACTCTTCTTCTATTGCCTCTTGAGCTTGCTTTTTAGTACCAACAAAAAGGATAGTGCCACCTTCGGCTGCCACTTGCTGAATAAAGTCGCAGGCTTTATCTAACATAACCACTGTTTGCTCTAAGTCAATGATATGAATGCCATTGCGCTTGGTGAAGATATAGCTCTTCATACGGGGGTTCCAGCGGCTGGTCTGATGCCCGAAGTGGGCTCCGGCTTCTAAAAGTTGCTTAATAGTAGCTGTATCTGGCAAGTTTTAACCCCTTTCTAACTAATGGTTAATTTAACAGTATAGCATACCATTTACTGTCCAGCAATAGTCGGTTTAAGATGGCTAAGCACAGGGCTTACTTCTGTCGTAATAATAGGTTATAATAGGCAGGAGGTGGGAGGAGAAATATGAAACGGATAAGGATTA
>DAOWKM010000078.1 GCA_030643695.1 Dehalococcoidia bacterium
AGACCAACCAATAGTAAGCCGACTGGTTAAAGACTACAACCTTGACTTCAACATTTTGAAGGCTTCAATCACGCCAGAAAAGGAAGGGCTACTGGTATTGGGATTGAGCGGAGAGCAGAAAGACTATGACAAGGGTATCAAGTACCTAACCAAAACCGGGGTGAGAATTCAATCACTTAGCCAGAATGTAATTCGTAATGAGGAGAGGTGCACCCATTGCGGGGCTTGTGTAACTGTTTGCCCCACTGGTGCCTTTGAGCTTGAGCTCTTAACCAGGCGAGTTAATTTTTATGATGAAAAATGCTTAGCCTGTGGACTATGCATAAAGGCTTGCCCCCCTCGGGCAATGGAGCTGCATTTCTAGCCAATGTATGAGCCGAGAACTTACCGCCACTGGGTTAAAGGTAAAGACCTAATCTCGTTTAATGTTGTGGTAAAGGAGACAGACTTATATATTCGCACCACGACTAACCTAAAAAGAAAGGCTTATAAATTAGTAACTAAGTATCGTGACGCAGTAGAAAGGTATATTGAGCGATACCCCGCCTTCCTAACCTCTGTTGAACCCCTTTCTGTTGGCGATGACGCCCCACCTATTGTAAGGTCAATGTTAGAATCAGCGGGGAAGGTCGGAGTGGGACCAATGGCTTCGGTAGCCGGAGCTATAGCTGAATTTGTTGGTAATGAATTATTAGCTTCCTCACCCGAGGTAATTGTAGAAAATGGGGGCGATATTTATCTGAAAAGCCTGAGGAAACGGCTAATAGGGATTTATGCTGGCAAATCGCCGTTAACTGGTAAAATTGGGCTAGAAATCAATGGCAAGGATACACCGCTAGGAATCTGCACCTCATCGGGAACAGTAGGACACTCCCTAAGCTACGGGAAGGCTGATGCCGTCGTCGTGCTGGCTAAATCAGCCACCCTGGCTGATGCTGCCGCTACCGCTATAGGCAACCTGATTAGTGAGCCCGGTGACATCCCGAAGGGGATTGAATTTGCTAAAGGTATTGAGGGGCTAAAGGGGATGATAATCATTAAGGATGACAAAGTCGGATTCTGGGGTGAGATAAAGATTTGTCAAATGTCTGGGTATAGCCCAGTATAAAATTAAAGTAGAAGGCACCAGGAGAGAAGGCTATCAATGTTTAAAACTAGGATTACCGAAATGTTTGGCATAAAATACCCTATAATTCAAGGGGCGATGCAGTGGCTATCACGGGCTGAGTTAGTATCAGCAGTGTCTAATGCCGGGGGGTTAGGAATTATTGCCTCTCTTACCTTTCCCACAATAAAGGAACTTCGGGAAGAGATTAAAAAGACGAAAAGCATGACCGATAACCCTTTCGCCGTAAATGTTACCCTGCTCCCCACCGCCCGACCGGTAAACTATGAAGACTATTTTAATGCCGCTATAGAGGAGGGAGTAAATATCATTGAAACCGCAGGGCGGAGTCCGGAGCCATACATGAAGCTGCTCAAGGATGCCAAGGTGAAGGTAATGCATAAGGTAGCCAGGATAAGAGATGCTAAAACAGCCGAGCGGGTAGGGGTAGATATAGTAACTATTGTTGGCTTTGAGGCTGCCGGGCATCCAGGAATGGAAGATGTAGCATCTTTGGTTCTTATCCCCAGAGCTGTAGACTCAGTGAAGATTCCAGTTGTTGCTGCCGGGGGTATCAGTGATGCCAGAGGCTTTGTTGCCGCCCTAGCTTTGGGAGCAGAGGGAGTGCTTATGGGCACCCGCTTTATGGCTAGCAAGGAATGTGATGCTCATCCCAAGTTCAAGGAATGGTTACTACAGCTTGGAGAAGCGGATACAATGATAATTCAACGTTCTATAAAGAATGCCGAAAGAGTAATAAGGACAGGGTATAGTCAAAAGGTGTTGGAGATGGAGGAGAAAGGAGCTACATTAGAGGAACTGATACCCATGATAAGCGGTGACAGACAAAAAGCGGCCTATATTAGCGGTGATGTTAGTGGAGCAGTAATGACCGCTGGTCAAGCGGTAGGGTTAATCTATGAGATACCCAGTGTGAAGGAAATCATTGAAGGTATAATTAGTGAAGCTAAACTAATCAGCCAGCGCCTCTACAATATGAGAGATACCGCTTAAAGAGGAGGCTACCAATGAAAACAAGAATAACTGAGCTACTCGGGATAAAACACCCGATTATGTTAGCCGGAATGAACTGGGTTACTGAACCCAAGTTGGTAGCTGCTGTTTCCAATGCTGGCGGATTGGGTATTCTGGCTACTGCCCACCTTACCCCTGAGGAAACGAGGAGACAGATTAGGGAGATTAGAGAGCTTACCGATAAACCTTTTGGAATTAACCAAGCATTGTTTCTTCCCACATCCAGTAGGAATGTTGAGATAGCCATAGAGGAAAAGGTTCCCATCGTAAATTACTCCTACGGAAAGCCCTGGTTCGTTGAGCAGGTCCATGAGTATGGTGGCAAGGTCATCGGGACTATAGTCGTGGCGAGGCATGCTGTCCGGGCTGAGCAACTGGGCTGCGATGCCATCTCTATCACTGGCCATGAATCAGCAGGTCATGGGGGTGATGTTACCTCACTGGTATTGATACCCATAGTTGCTAATAAAGTAAGAATTCCCCTCCTGGCAGCTGGCGGTTTTTACGACGGCAGAGGGCTGGCATCGGCTTTAGTATTAGGAGCTGATGGCATATCTATGGGCACCAGGTTTATTATGACCAAGGAAAGCAACATCCACCCGCATTGGAAACAACTTATTCTCAACGCTACTGAGGGGGATACCCTTTACAGTAACCGTTTTGACGGAGAGCCGGGGAGAGTGCTAAAGACTAAAGGAGCTGAAGATATGATGAGAAGCCTAGGGTTTCCCATAGTAAAGGGCGTGACTGGTGCCTTACATGTGAAACAAATGCTGGGGCTTTCCTGGCGAGAACTTCTTGCTGCTGCCTTCACCAGAGAAATAACCGAGTATGGCTCTTATGGGCCGCAGAATATTTTTCAGCAACTTCGTATGGCCGGTGGCACTATAGGTCAGGAGAAAGCAATATTTAATGGTGATGAAAAGCTCGGGTTTATGTTTTCTGGGCAGTGTGTTGGTGGGGTAAACGATATACCCAGTGTCTCGGAGGTGATGGAGCGAATCGTTACTCAAGCTGAGAAGGTGCTGGAAGCAGCCGGCAAAAAGTATACCCGAGGCTAAACTAAACGGTCTTATTATAATAGCCAGATATCCAGGCACATAGCCAGAAATATTAAACCCAGGTAGGGAAAAGCGGATAGCTTATATAGCCGCCATGCATCCTGAGAAGCACTGGAAACCACCAGCCGTAAACTGGCATAGACCATTGTAATACCTATTAGATTGGCTAATATCAGATAGAGCCAGCCGAAGTCGCCGACAAAATAGAGACTGATAGAAGCAGCGTAAAGCAGCAGGCTGAATGCCGCCAGCACCTTTACCATATCCTTAACCTCCCAGCTAATAGGGAAATAGCGTATCCCCGCATTGAGATAGTCTTCCCGATTAGCAATCATAATGCTCCATACATGCAGTGGTAGCCAGACAGCAATAAGAAGGCATAGAAGCAATATTTCCCAGCTAACAGTAGGCTCAATGGCAAACCATCCCATAAGAACTGGAGCGCAACCAGCTATCATACCCTGAGGGAAAACACAGGTCCATCGCTTCCGCCAGACTACAGCGGCTATAGTTCCAATCAGGTCAGCCAGAAAACAATAGAGGTGCAATTGCCAAGCTAGAGCCAAGCCCACAACAACCAAGCCTATGGTTAACGGTAATACCCTTTCCGGGGGGTCAATGCGTTTTGAGGGCAGAGCCCTGTTTTTGGTGCGCTCCATCTTGGCATCAACATCGCGGTCTAAATAATTAGTCAGCCCATTGGCACCAGCGCTGGCTAATAGAATTGTCAAGGCAATAAGGAGCAACTTCAGGGACAGGTGCCCATTGCCAGCTATAATAGCAGCACCAATGCCGATAAAGGTTAATAGACTGCTCTGGCGTGGTTTTAATACCTCAATGTAGTTTTTAATCGTTCTATAAATTAGTGAAACCTCCTAATTGATGAATGCTGTCTATTGAGCTAAATCTTTTAAGCGGAATCCCAATTATGCGCATAGCTACTCCTTTCCAATCAATCTAGTTACTAAAGAAACTTAACATAGTAAGTAATAAAAAAGAGGGCTAGCAGCAATGGCGGATTATAACCTTGCCTTATGCCCCTCATCCAAATAACCTTGCAGGATAAGGGCAGCGGCGGCAGCATCATACCTAGCTTTTGCCCTGGATTTTTTGGTATTAACCGCCTGCCTCAACCGTTTAGCCGATACCGTGGTTAAACGCTCATCCCTAAACTCCACTGGAACTTTGGTATAGCTACACAGTTCCTGAGTAAACGCCTTTACCTTCTCCGCCTGCTTACCTATGCTACCATCCATAGAGCGGGGCAAACCAACCACAATCTGGTTAACCTGGTGTTGGTCAACAATACTAATAATAGCCTCTATATCTGCCGCCTCATCTTCTCGGTTGATAATGGTAAACGGGCTGGCTAGTATACCCTCAGGGTCACTGAGAGCCACCCCAATCCGCCTATCTCCGACATCAAGACCCAGACTACGCGTTATATGCCTCCAGACTATATTAAGCTTTTCACCAACCGAAGGGCTTCATCTAATTTATCTTTATACTTACCACCCGCCTGAGCCAATCTTGGCTTGCCTCCACCACCACCCCCAGTCACCTTCGCCACCTGCTTCACTATTTCTCCAGCATTATAGCCTCTGCCAACCAAATCTGAAGTTACTGTAGCTAGAAAAATAGGCTTATTTTCATAAACCGTGCCCAGAACTACCACCACACTTTTAAGCTTATCCCTGATAAGGTCGCTCATTTCCCGCAAAATCTCTAGCCGAGAAGAAGGAACCTTAGCTACTAACACGGTTACCCCATTTACTACCTCAGCCTGACCTAGTAAAGATTCAGCCCTTAGCTTAGCCAGCCCCCTCTCCAGAATTAGTTTTTGCTTGCGCTCCCAATCCAGTTGGATAACAAGGCTGCCCACCTTGTCCAGAACACTATCTAGTTCAGTGTCTAAATATTCGGCAGTCTCCTGTAAATCCGATAAACGTTTGTCAATAAATGCCTCAGCCCCTCTGCCGGTAACCGCCACAATACGGCGTAATCCAGTCCCAATGCTACTTTCGCTAATGATTTGAAAGAAGCCTATCTCCCCGGTTGAGGCTATATGGGTGCCACCACACAGCTCAGCACTAATCGCCGGCTCGTCGATTTTCAATACCCGGACTATATCACCATACTTTTCACCAAACAGGGCGATAGCCCCCTCCTCTATAGCTTTTTGGTATGGCATTTCCACACTATACACTGCCAGGTTCTGGCGGACCTTGTCATTGACAATATGCTGTATCTCCCGTCTTTGTTCATTGGTCACTGTTATTGGGTGAGAGAAATCAAACCTAAGTCGGTCGGGGGCTACCAGTGAACCCCTCTGCTGAACATGCTCACCCAACACCTGACGGAGAGCAAACTGGAGTAAATGAGTAGCCGTATGATTACGAGCAATGTCAAGACGCCGTTCTCTATCCACCTCAGCCTCTGCTTCATCTCCCACGGTCAAGCTGCCCTTAGTAACATAGCCCTGATGAACGATGATGTCCGGTGGAACCCGAATAGTATCAGTTACCGAGAATTTGCTGATTTGACTGCGTATTTCGCCAGTATCACCTACCTGCCCCCCCATTTCTCCATAGAAAGGGGTGGATTCCAAAATCAGGCTGGCTTCCTGCCCCTCCTGTATCATCTCTACTGGCTCATTATCAACCAAGATGCTAAGAATATTCGTTTTATGTTTAAGACTATGATAACCAACAAAGGGGGTTTTCTGGATATTAAGCCGACCACCTAACTTGACTGATTCCTTTACTTCAAACTTGCGCACTGCTCGGGCTCTCTCTTTCTGTTTCCCCATCTCCTTTTCAAATCCCTCCAAATCCACCGAAAGCCCACGCCCGGCGGCAATCTCTCTGGTCAGCTCTACCGGAAAGCCGTAGGTATCATATAACCGGAAAGCATCTTCACCTGAGATTTCTCCTGCCCGCTCAGCCATAATACTTTCAATAAGCTCCAGCCCGGTGCTAAGTGTGTCGCTGAATCTCGCTTCCTCACCCTCAATTACTCGCAGAATGAAATCCTCTCTCTGCACTATTTCAGGATAGATATGCCCCATCTGTTCAATTACGCTTTTAGCCGTTTCCGCCAGAAATGGTTTCTCCAGCCCTAACCTTCTGCCAAAGAGGGCAGTGCGGCGTAATAGCCGGCGCAACACATAGCCCCGTCCTTCATTACCGGGAATTACTCCGTCAGCAATAAGAAAGGCAATCCCCCGACTATGCTCAGCTATTATCCGCATAGCATTATCGGTATCATCATCAGAGCCATACTTCTTCCCAACTAATTCAGAAATACATTCTAGTAACGGGGTAAAGAGGTCAGTTTCATAGACAGAGATTTTGCCGTTTACTACAGCGGTAGTTCTCTCCAACCCCATACCGGTATCAATATTAGGTCGGGGCAGCAGGGTGCGGTGCCCATCCTTATCCTGGTTATATTGGGTAAATACCAGATTCCATATCTCGGAAAAACGACCACAGTTACACCCCGGGGCACAGGAAGCCCTTCTACAGCCAACCTCCTCTCCAAAATCATAGTGAATTTCACTACACGGTCCACAGGGTCCGGAATTGCCAGCCGGCCCCCAGAAGTTATCTTGTTCGCCAAACCTCAATATCCTATGCTCGGGGATACCTATTTTTCGCCAAATTCGGAAGGACTCGTCATCATCAAGGAAGATTGTTACCCACAGGCGCTGCGGCTGGAGCCCCAGACGCCGAGTAACAAATTCCCACGCCCAGTTAATGGCTTCCTCTTTAAAGTAATCGCCAATACTAAAGTTGCCCAGCATCTCAAAAAAGGTAAGGTGGCTAGGGTCACCTACCGATTCAATATCAGTAGTGCGAAAGCACTTCTGACATGAGGCTAAACGAGGATTAGGCGGCAACGCCTCACCCAAGAAGTAAGGCTTAAACTGCACCATGCCAGCACTGGTAAGCAGCAAAGTGGGGTCATTCTGGGGTATTAAAGAAGAGCTGGGAATGATTTTATGCCCCTTTTCTTCAAAGAAGCTCAAAAATGCCGCTCGGACTTCATCACTAGTCATAATTACATATGATTTTAGTGTAAGTCACCCTAGCTGTCAATTGAGTTTGATTTAGAGGAGCTGGTGCAGATATTCCTTTAGCTCCTGTCCAAAATCAGGATTCCGCAGGGCAAAAGTTACTGTTGCCTTCAGCCAACCTAACGGAGTGCCGGTATCATACCGCACCCCATCAAACTCATAGGCATAAACGGCTTGCTGCTTGAGCAATAACTGTAAGGCATCAGTAAGCTGAATCTCCTGATTCTTACCGGGCGGAGTAGCCTCAAGGGTATCAAATATCTGAGGCATAAGGATATACCTACCCACTACTCCCAGGTCAGAGGGGGCTTGTGACGGCTCTGGCTTTTCCACGAGCCTCAAGACCTGGTATATATGGTCAGAAATCTTTCCTGGCTCAATGATGCCATAGTTTATAGTATCCTCACTACCAATACGCTCAACAGCCAGGATATTAGTTTTATACTGCTCGTAAACCGCTATCATCTGCTTCAATGTGGGCACCTTACTATCAATAATGTCATCAGGGAGCAAGACAGCGAACGGCTCCTCGCCAATAATGCCCCTAGCGGTTAGAATGGCATGGCCCAGACCCAGTTGCTCCTTTTGCCTGATATAGCAGACATCAACCAAATCAGATAGCTCACGCATCTCCTGCAGCAGCCTGGTTTCCCCCTTTTGCTCCAGAACATATTCTAACTCAAAAGAACGGTCAAAGTAGTCCTCAATAGCTCGTTTGCCCAGAGCTGTTATTACAATAATCTGCTCAATACCAGAATTGATTGCTTCTTCCACAGAATACTGGATTAGTGGTTTAGTTACCAGTGGCAGCATCTCCTTAGGTTGAGACCTGGTAATAGGTAGAAATCTTGTTCCCCAACCAGCCGCAGTAATAACCGCTTTACGAACCTTCATTCTGCCCTCCCCGTTTGTTGTTGAAAGGCAAAGGCGGAAGCACCGAATGCCCCAGCATCATCACCAAGCTGAGCCGGAACTATACGCACTGCCGGAGCCGATAGTGGAAAGGCTCTCTCCCTTACCACCTGCCTTGCCGGATTAAGTAAGAGATTCCCCATTTTTGCCATCCCGCCACCAACAATAATCATTTCCGGGTTAAAAATATTAACCAGGTTCACCATGCCTACCCCTAGATAGGTAGCTGCCGTTAAAATAACCTCTGATGCCAGGGAATCTCCACCCTGAGCCGCCATTGATACCTTCTCTGCAGTAATATCTTCCATCCTACCCCCCACAATCTCGGTAAGAGAAGAGCTTTCCCCTTGGCTAAGACGTCTTATTGCTTCCTTAGCCACTGCGGTACCAGAAGCCAGCATTTCCCAGCAACCAATATTGCCACAATTACACCTCGGTCCATTAACATCAATAGTCATATGTCCTATCTCCCCAGCACTACCACATAGCCCAGAGTATAGCTTACCATTGATGATGATTCCGCCACCAATGCCAGTGCTTATCGTAAGGTAAATAAGATTATCTACCCCCTTCCCAGCACCAAAGTGGTGCTCACCCAAGGCAGCAGCATTAGCATCATTGATTAGAAAAGTAGTAATTCCATATTTATCCTTTATAATGTCTCTCAGTGGAATATCGTGCCAACCGGGGAGGTTTGGGGATGAGGTTACCAGCCCCTTCTCAACATTTATCGCTCCAGCGGCAGCAATGCTTATGCTACCCAGTTGAGAAGAGTTTATACCTCTCTGACCAAGAAGGCGGTCTATGGCAGAAAGTATCCGGTTAATCACCGACGGTGGCCCCTCATCAGCCAAGGTAAGGCAATGTTCCCTAGCCAGCATCTGCCCCTTATTGGAAATAATAGCGGTAATTATTTTGGTGCCACCAAGGTCTACGGCTAAAACCGGTAATTCCTGCTCTTTAGTTTTCCGCATTTCAAATTTTACTTTACCCTATCTCAATCAATTTGTCGAGGCTTGAAGTTGACGAAAGGGCATACCATCTGCTAAATTTGGCTTGTGCCCTATCTCTTTGATCATTTAGATTTAATCAGGAAACTCCTCAACCAGTCTCCCTTTGGGCTTATTACTGATATTGATGGGACGATAAGTAAGACTGCCCCCACTCCGCAACAGGCCAAGGTTTCACCACTATGCCGTCGTTATCTTTCTTGCCTTTGCCATCATCTAGCTCTGGTAGCTGCTATCTCAGGGAGACCAGCGGTTGAAGCCAAAAATATGGTGGGAATTGAGGGGATGGTCTATATCGGCAATCACGGTCTGGAGCGATGGGCTGAGGGACACTCTGAGCTCACCAAAGACGCCCAGGATTACCCTAAGATAATTAAAGCTATCATTAAGGAATTAACTCCATTACTTTCCCGGGAAGGCATTAGTATTGAGAACAAGGGAGTAACGGCTTCCATTCATTATCGTCTTTGCTCTGACCATCAATCGGCTGAGAGGCATATCCTAACTGTGGTAAAGGCCTCACCCCAAGCTAGAAGGTTGCGAATTATTCAGGAGAGGATGGCAATTGACCTTCTGCCACCAGTAAAGGCAAACAAGGGCACGGCTATACTGAACTTGATACAGGAATATAGTTTGCGAGGCGGTATCTATCTGGGTGACGACCTCACTGATATTGATGCGTTTAGAGCCATCCACACCGCTTCTCGCAACCTAGACTCTCAGGGCTTTGCCATTGGCATTATTAGCCAGGAAATGCCGGAAAAACTGGTGACAGAGGTAGATTTTACCTTGAACGGGGTAAATGATGTCGAACGTTTTCTCAAGTGGATGTCCCGGACTGTGCTTGAGCCAGGTTAACCGCATCTTTCAGCAAGTGCAACAGCCAGTTAGTTATATCTTCTTCTTCAATTGACCTCTTAAGTTCAGTAGCCCGCCTATGCCTCTCATCAGGTGGCATTGTCAGCGCAGCATATAGAGCTTGAGTTGTCCCTTCCAGGTCAGTTGGTGCCACAACTAGCGCATTCTGCCCTAATTGCTCACAGGCACCAGCAGTCTCCGATAGTATCAGAACACCATCACGATTATTAACCGTGGGACCCTCCTTAGCTACCAGATTCATCCCATCAATAACAGCGTTTACCAAAAGAACATCATAGTGGCGCATGCCAGCCATAGCTTGTATATAATTATCCTCATAAAGGAAATCAATGGGGTGCCATTCCTCATTCCCATACTTTTTATTTATAGCCTCTATAAGCTGAGTAACCTCCAGCATATACCGTTGATACGGTTTCAAATGGGTTCTAGTCGGGACTAGAAAGGCAATAAACTTGACCTTCCCTATGAACTGAGGGTAACGCTCTAGCAACGTATCAAAGGCTCTAAAACCACGAACAATATTTTTACTGGGCTCAGCCCTATCTACGCGGACTATGGTTTGCTCCCCATAAAGAGGACTCAACCTTTTCTCATATTTCTTTAATTTAGTTGAAGAAACTAATTTCCCAAGGCTGACAACATCAATAGATACCGGGTAAGCCTTAACCTGGACAATATGCTCATTTATGCCTACAGTCTGTTGCCTATAATCAACTTCAGCCTCATCAATAAATGATTTACAGCAGTGAAGGAAATTGAGCACATCTCGGTCGGTCTGTAAGCCTACAATATCAGCAGCACATAGACTACTGAGGATTGCCTGCCGCATAGAACCTGGCAGTAGTTGCCAGTAGCATGGTGATGGCCAAGGGATGTGAATAAAGTGCTGGATTATCAGGCCTGGCATCTGCTTCCGGATATAAGCACTGACTAAATAAAGATGGTAGTCATTTAGCATTACTATTGGTGGTGCCCCACCCCTCCCTGCCTCATCAATAACCGCCTGAGCAAAGGCTTGATTTACCGAAACATAGCCGTTCTCCCAGGCATCATGAATTGTGTGGTCTATATTGGGGGTATGAGACGAGCTCCACATATAATGTTGCAGGAACCAGAGAAGGGGATTGCAAATAACACTATAAAATTTGTGATATGTATTCCTGGGGCTAACGACAAAATGGAGATGCAGATTCTCGCCAGCTAAGGCTGCTTTGAAACGTCCTCCCTGTGCTTTTCGGGCTGCCTGCCTATCCCCTTCTCCCATAGCACTAGCAATCCAATCAAGTTCTATATATTTACTAAGGCTACTAAGGGCAGTGACCACACCACCACTACCACGGTGTGCTTGAAGCTGCTTATCTTCAGTAAGATGATACTCAATAGGTCCCCGGTTGCTTACCAGAATTAGTCGCCTTGGTGATAATCTCTGGCGGCACAATTCTTTCAGTCGGGTGCTATTACTCTGTTGACTTGCTGCCATTTTGCCTCCCCACCTCTTTTAATTTTAAGGGGCTTAGTTAAAAACCGCAACCCTTATTTAACGCCGCTGGCATAGTTCAGCAATCAGAATATTAAGGGCGAGTTCACCTTCATATTCCCCGGTCTTAATAGAGAGGTCAGCTTCTAAAAGTTTGTGATACATTTCCCCAAGCTGTTTCAGAGGATACCTATTAGCCTGCTCTAGTGTCTTACGCAAGGCAAATTCTGAGGTCAAGCCTAACCTATTCTGAATCTCTATATTAGATTTCCCTTGGTTTCTTAGCTCCTTTACTCTAACTATCATCCGAGCTTGCCGTGATAGCATAAACAGAAGATAGGCCGGGGCAGCTCCTCTTTGTAATAACTGTTGTAGTAGGTGCTCAGCTAGCCCAACCTTAAGCTCAAGGATGGCATCAACCATAGCAAAAACATTAGCCTCCTGGGCATAGCTCACTACCCGGCTAACATCCTCTTCCTCAATGCAACGCCCTGAGGCAAATAGGACTAGCTTACTAATCTCACTGGCCATAATCCATAAATTGCCACCCACAAGTTTAGCCAGTAAGTCTACTGCCCGGGGAGATATGCTATCACCTTCCTTCGCCACCTGCTGTTGAATCCACTGGCGCAGCCTAGCGTCTCTCAGTAGAGGGAAAGACCTTACCTCTGCTTTAGCTGAAAGTTCCTTGAGCAAAGGATTATTGCTTCTTATTCTATCATCTATGAGCACCAATATTGTGCTACTGGGTATCTTCTCAATATAGGCACTTAACGATTTATAATCGTTTTGTTGGCTAACTATATGCTTGGATTTACCTTTGGGTTCAAAGCGCGCCAGTAATCCCTCAACAATAACTAATCGTCTCTCAGCCAGAAAGGGCACTGTCTCACAGACAGTCTTTAATTGGTCTAAGGTGACTTGCTGACTATCAAGCATGGTGGTATTAGCCGCTAAAAGTGATTGGTCTCCTATACCTCTCTTTATCTCTTCAAGCGACCCTCGACGGGAAAAATCATCCTGTCCTAATAATATATATAGCAAGGTTTGCCTCTCTTTTGTCGCTCTTCCATTTTATCATATTGAAGACAAAGCCGTTTATCAGGGATAGATTAAACCGGGCTGAAAAAATAATTGAAGTATGGTGGCACAAGGAGTAGAATAGACGCAAGTAAGAATACTACCTGGCTAACACTGCTGGAGATAAAAGGAGAGACAGGATGGCAGAACAACCTAGAGAACTACAGAAGCTGGTGGCTATTGCTATTGACCTAGAACTTGCCGGTCAGCTGAGGACTCAGGCTATTGAATTGATTGGTAACATTGGCACTCATGAGGCACTTCTTGCCCTACTGGATTTAGCCGCTAATGAGAGATTAGTTCCTGAGGAGAGAGACCTTGCTCTTAAGTTCGCTAGAGAAATAATAAAATCAGGACGTTAAGTGAGTGTTAATACTGGCATCATAGGGCTAGCTAAAAGTGGCCGGACAACCATTTTTAATGCTCTAACCAAGGGTAAAGCTGACACTGAGAGCTACACTCAAGAAGGTTCAGTCCCTCATATTGGGATAACCAAGGTTCCAGAGCCACGCCTCAACACGCTAGCCAGCATGCTTCACCCTAAGAAAGTTGTTCCCGCTGAGATAACATATATTGATATAGGGGCCTCAGTTAAGGGTCTGGTTAAGGATAAAGGTATAAGTGGCCAACTCCTGGCTCAGCTTAGCAATGTAGATGCCCTTATAAATGTAGTTCGAGCCTTCACTGATGAAAGCATACCCCACATTGAAGGTAGCCTAGATGTAGAGCGGGACATCGCCACTATGGATTTAGAGCTTGCCTTCTCTGATTTAGCATTACTAGAGAGAAGACTAGAAAAAATAGAGATATCCTTAAAAGGAGCTAAGCCGCCCGAGCATCAAGGTATTCTCCGAGAGCAGCAGATATTAACCAAGGTTAAAGCTAATCTAGAAAAGGATGTGCCTGTCCGAGAACAAGAGCTAATTACTGACGAAACCAAAACTCTAGCTAACTACCAATTTCTTACTGCCAAGCCACTACTAATAGTGGTCAATATTGGGGAAGAGCAGCTACCTCAGGCAGCATCTTTAGAAGCGGAACTGAACTCGCACTATTCACACCTGAAGTGTCGCATTACCACCCTCTGTGGCAAATTAGAGATGGAGCTGGCTCAGTTAGAGGAGGACGTTGCTGAGGGGTTTCGTGCTGAATTCGGCATGAAGGAATCCGGGGTTGACCGCATTATCAAACTATCCTACGAATTATTAGGGCTAATCTCGTTCTTCACCATTGCCTCCGGCGAAGTTAAGGCATGGTCTATTCAGAATGGCACCAACGCTGTTAAAGCTGCTGGGAAAATCCACTCTGATATGGAGAAGGGATTTATCCGGGCTGAGGTAATCGGGCACGATGACCTAGTGAAATGTGGCAGCCTGTCTGAGGCTCGTAAGAGAGGTCTTCTCCAACTGGAGGGTAAGAGCTACATAGTCCACGATGGCGATGTAATTACCTTCCTGTTTAATGTCTAACCCTTAATGTGATTAAAAGTAGGGGAAACAACTGCTAGCTATGATGAAGCAATATGCTATCATCGGCAAACTGTTCTCCACTAGCTCGCTCAAAGGCAGTTATCAGGTCATTGACGGTAAGGTTAGCCCTCTGCTCTTGATTCATATCAACTATAATTCTACCTTCATCCATCATGATTAGCCGGTTACCATAGCGTAGAGCCAGCTCCATATTATGAGTAACCATTATAGTGGTCATCTTTTCCCGCTGCAGAATCATCTCAGTTAACTCAAGCACTATCTGAGCTGTCCTAGGGTCTAAATTAGCTATATGCTCATCAAGCAGTAGCAGCGCCGGCTTACTTATAGTAGCCATGACCAAAGCTACTGTCTGCCTTTGCCCACTTGAAAGCGTGCCCACCAGGGCATTTAGCCTATCTTCTAATCCTAACCCTAGAGGAGCTAGAACCGAGCGGAATAGCTCCTGACGCTGTTTATTACTGGCTGCCCTTAGACCTCTGGGCTGCCCCCGCAGTATAGCCATAGCTAGGTTCTCCTCTATAGTCATCTTGGCCGCCGTGCCTATATTAGGGTCCTGATATACTCTGCCAACATATGCCGCATGCTTATACTCACTCAAGCCCGTAATATCATTACTCTTAATGATGACCTTGCCACCCCTTTCCGGGGGAAAGACACCGGCAATAACATTAAGCAAAGTACTTTTTCCGGCACCATTGCTGCCAATAATGGTAATATAGTCCTCAGCGTTGACATCTAGGTTGATATTATCTAACGCAGTAACTTCATCTACAGTCCCTTTAGAGAATAT
>DAOWKM010000006.1 GCA_030643695.1 Dehalococcoidia bacterium
GCTACAGGGGCATAATCTATTGGTGGAGATAGGGGGATTCGAACCCCCAACCTCTGCGATGCGAACGCAGCGCTCTCCCTACTGAGCTATATCCCCACGCCTATAATAAAAATTATAACATATATGAAGTCTTTTATTAAGAACGGATTGAAGAGATTGTTTATTAACCCCAGTTGAAGGGTAAGGCTATAAAAACCTCTTCCTTGCCAGTCATTGGCAATATTGCTATACTAAGCTAGCTATGAATTTCAAGACTATTATCGGGCTGGAGGTGCATGCCCAGTTATTGACCAAGAGCAAGATGTTCTGCCGCTGCAGTGCTGATTATGCTAATGCCCCACCCAACACCCATGTCTGCCCAGTGTGTCTGGGTATGCCCGGCGTTCTGCCTACTATCAATCGGCAAGCAGTAGAATACACTACAATGACCGCCCTGGCACTAAACTGCACTATTTCCGAGCATACTAGGTTCGACCGCAAGAATTATCCTTACCCTGACCTGATGAAGGGTTATCAGATTTCGCAGTCTGACGCTCCCATCGGATACCATGGCTGGCTCACTGTTGACATTAACGGCAAAAAAAAGAAGATAGGCATAAACAATGTGCATCTTGAGGAGGATGTAGCCAAGCTAATACACTACACCTCCCCAGATAGGGAATCCTATTCTCTGGTAGATGTTAACCGCTCCGGAGTGCCACTAATGGAGATTGTTGGTGAGCCTGACCTGCGCTCCCCAGAGGAAGCCAGGCAATACCTGATAACACTACGGACTATATTACAGTATTTGGGAGTATCTACGGCAAACATGGAGGAGGGAAGCTTTAGGTGTGACGCTAATATCAGCATTCGCCCTGAGAACAGCTCACAGTCTACAGCTAAGGTTGAGGTCAAGAATATGAACAGCTTCAAGGCAGTCTACCGGGCTCTAGAATATGAAGCCAAACGACAGAGGAAAGCGGTTGAAGAGAGCAAAAGGCTCATCCAAGAGACTAGAGGTTGGATTGAGGAGATGGGGAAGACTGTTTCTCAACGCAGTAAGGAGTATGCCCATGACTACCGCTACTTTCCTGAACCAGACCTCCCTCCATTAGTCCTAAATCGGGAATGGGTAGAGGAAGTGAGAGCCAAGCTCCCCGAGTTGCCACAAGCCAAACGCCACCGATTCATCACCGAATATCACCTGCCCCACTATGATGCCAACTTGCTTACCAGCTCCAGGGTGATGGCCGACTACTTTGAAGCCTGCCTGAAAACAGAGATGCCCCATAATCTGTCACTAACCGAAAGAGCTAAAGCGGTGAGTAACTGGCTTCTAGGCGAATTCAGCCATCTACTCAATGTTACCAACACTGAGATAAACGACTCCAGGGTCAGCCCGGAACAGCTTTGTCAGCTACTAGAGCTGATTCAGAGAAACAGTATCAGCGGCACTAGTGCCAAGCTGGTGTTTGAGGAAATGTTTAACACTGGAAAACCTGCCGCTGACATTATTACCCAGCGAGGACTTGGCCAAATCAGTGACACTCACCAGGTCAAAGAGATAGTTAATCAAGTGATAGTAGCTAATGCCCAAGCCGTGGCTGACTATGACAAGGGGAAAATACAAGCCCTAAAATTCCTCGTCGGTCAGGTAATGAAATCTACTAAGGGTCGTGCCAATCCAAAACTGGTAACCGAATTATTAGAGAAAAAGCTTAAGGAAGGATAAGATGCAAACCTATCTCAGTGTGGCTCAGATTGTGTTGTCAATAGCCTTGATACTGGCGGTTCTGTTTCAGGTTCGAGGCGGAGGGTTAGGAGGTATTTTTGGTCAGCCTGATACCGTCTTTCGCACTAAACGAGGTGTAGAAAAGACCCTATTTCAACTTACTATCGTCTTAGTAGTTCTTTTCATCATTGTCTCTATAATGACTCTCACGGTTAGCTAGTAAGCGCTGTGACCGAACTAAGAACAATATGAGTGCTATAATAACCTTGACCACCGATTTAGGTTTGACTGATGCCTATGTAGCCGCGATGAAGGGAGTTATCCTCAGCATTAACCCTGAAGCTAAGTTAATTGATATTTGCCACACTATTCAACCCCAGAATATCCCCCAGGCTGCCTTTGTGCTGGGTATGGCATATCAATCCTTCCCCCGAAGAACAATCCATGTGGTAGTAGTTGACCCCGGGGTTGGCACTGAGCGAAGAGCCATTATCCTGAGAACACCACAGGCTGACTTTGTTGCCCCCGATAATGGCGTCCTGAGCTATATCATCCAGCAATCTTTAGCCAAGCCTGTAGATGATAATGCCAGCCAGCAAATAGAGCTTGAGCCAGAGCTGGAAGCAGTAGCTATTACTAACCCCAAATTCTGGCGGTCACCGGTCAGCCCTACCTTCCACGGGCGCGATATCTTTGCCCCGGTAACAGCTTGGCTTTCCTTGGGTTTCCCGCCAGCAGACTTTGGCGAAGCAATAACCTCAATTATAATGTTACCCCTCCCTAAGCCATACTGGACACGGGATGGTTCCCTTACCGGGCGTATCCTCCACATTGATAGCTTCGGGAATTTAATTACTAACATCAAGAGCGGCGACCTGCCACAGACAAAACAGGCAATAGCTACCAAGGTCGGTAATCACCTTATCCATAAGTTAAGTCACACCTATGCTGAAGGCACAGGATTGCTAGCTCTCATTGGTAGCGGTGGATACCTGGAGATAGCCCTAAAAGAAGGTAGCGCCAGCGCCTTCCTGAATGCTGAAGTAGGTGATGAGATAAGCATAACCCCAGGAGACAACTAATGAATTGTCCCGTTTGTGGAAAAGAAATCAAAGCCCATATCTACTACTGCGCCAGATGTGCTGTTTACGTGCATGAGAAATGCTGGCAGAAACATATAGAGATGGCTCGTAGGAAAAGAGAATGAAGCTAAAAATATGGTTTGTTGAGACTAGACCCCAGTTCTTGCTTCTTTCTGTAGTGCTGGTATTCCTGGGCACCTGTCTGGCTTGGTATGATGGTGCTTTTAATCTTGGTTATGCTCTATTGACTTTCATCGGGCTGCTCTTGTGCCATATCAGTGTTAATGTGCTTAATGACTACTTTGACTATAGAAGTGGGATAGACCTGGAGACTAAAAGAACCCCCTTCAGTGGAGGAAGTGGCATCCTCCCTCCTTCCCTCCTCAAGCCAAGACAAGTCTTCTGGCTCGGCGTAATCTCTTTCCTGCTGGCAGTGCCTATAGGTGTTTATTTTGTGATAGCTAGGGGCTGGCTCCTACTGCCCCTACTGCTAATCGGTGCTATGTGTGTTCTCCTTTATACACCTATCATAACTAGGCTGAGATGGCCCGAGTGGGCTCCCGGGCTAGGGATGGGAGCCTTGCCGGTTCTGGGGGTCTATTTTGTCCAGACCACCGCCTATACCTTGCCGGCTATTATAGCGGCTATCCCCTCTGGTATTCTGGTGCATAACCTGCTACTTTTGAATGAGTTTCCTGATACCGAAGCTGATAAAAAAGCAGGCAGAAAAACCCTGCCTGTGGTTATGGGAAAGGCAAAAGCAAGCATAGTCTATTCAGTCCTGACCGCAGTAGTTTATTTATGGATAATCGGGACGGTAGTAGCCGGGCTAATGCCATACTTTTCTCTAATAGCCTTGCTCACACTTCCCCTGGCTATGAAAGCTATTCAAGGTGCCTTAAAGTATCAACAGACGATAGTGCCAGCTATGAGCAGTAATGTTCTGGTTGTCCTGTTAACCCAGCTGCTCCTAGGCATCGGCTATATTCTGGCAGGGGTTTTCTAAGTTAGAGTTTCAAGCCTAGTTTTTGAGTTTCCATAGGGATTACCCAAGCGATAAATCATGGAGGTATACAAAATGGCAAATGAAAAATGTCCAAAATGCGGGAGCGAAAATCCTTATAGAGGTTTGCTTAAAGGCTTTGATACTGGTATTGGCTCAAGGTGGGGACTTTTAGCTTATAGAGTAAAAGCACAAGCTTGTTTAGAGTGTGGCTATGTAGAATTATATTTGAAAGAAAAAGACGTAGAGAAATTAAAGAGAAAGTTGAAAAAGTAACTACTTTTAAGGCGATAATAAATGTCTATTGACCTGATTTTACTACATCCGTCCAGCGTGTACGACTTCCGCCAGAAAACGATTCTATACGGGCCGGTTAGCGACCTGATTCCCTCCTCCCCTGCTTTTGAGATGTACCCTATCGGCTTTGCCAGTATTGCCGAATACCTGGAGCGTGCCGGTTATCGGGTGCGTATCGTTAATCTCGCTGTGCGCATGTTAAACGATGAGAACTTCAGTGCTGAGGCAATGATAAAGCGTCTGAAGTCGCCGGTCTTTGGCATTGATTTGCACTGGATGGTGCATGCTCACGGTGCTATTGAAATAGCCAAGCTGGTGAAAAGATACCATCCTGAGGCAAAGGTGGTAGTTGGCGGTTTTTCCGCCTCTTATTACTACCAGGAGCTATTTCAATACCCCGAGATAGACTATGTAATAAGAGGGGACTCTACCGAAGAACCCTTCCGACAGCTAATGGACTGCATTACAAATGATAAGGAGCCTGAGACCGTGCCCAACCTTGCTTGGCGAGATAACCAGGGTAAGATACGGGAAAATCCCTTCTCTCATATTCCCACCGACCTCAGCAATGTTATGGTCAACCACTATGATAGTATTATACGCTCTGTCATCAGGTACCGTGACCTCGCCAGCTATATTCCCTTTAAGGGCTGGCTTCACTATCCTATTACCGCAGTGCTTACCTGCCGTGGCTGCACCGAGAATTGCACTGTCTGTGGAGGCTCATCTGCCGCCTTTAGGCACTTTTATAATCGGGAAAGAGCTGCTTTCCGCTCTCCAGAATCAGTGGCTCGAGATGTGAGGCAGATAGGGCACTTCAGCAATGGTCCAATCTTCATCCTAGGAGACTTGCGTCAACCAGGAGGCAGCTACCCCGGTGAGGTTTTACGCTTACTCCAGAAAGACGGGGTAAAGAATCAAGTAATTTTTGAGTTGTTCTCTCCCGCCTCAAGAGACTTTTTGCAACGAATGAGCTTTACCTGTCCTAACTTCTGCCTGGAGATTTCTCCTGAATCCCACGACCCTGAGGTGAGGAGAGCCGCTGGCAAACATTATTCCAATGAGGCTATGGAACAAACTATAAGCGATGCCCTTGATGTCGGCTGCGGGCGACTGGACATATTCTTTATGATTGGACTACCCAAACAAACTCCACAGTCGGTAATGGATACCATTGATTACGGCGACTTCTTGCTGGAGAAGTTTAACGGGGATAAGCGGCTTTCCCTGTTTATTGCTCCATTGTCGCCTTTCCTCGACCCTGGTAGCCTTGGCTTTGAGCAGCCAGAGCGCTATGGCTATCATATCTTATTTCGGTCTCTGGAAGAGCATCGCCAAGCCCTGCTGGCACCAAGCTGGAAGTATTCCCTGAATTATGAAACAAAATGGATGACCCGCCAGCAAATTGTAGAAACTGCTTACGAAGCCATTCTACGCCTCAACCGCTTGAAGGCGAAATACAGGCTCATCTCGCCCAAAATGGCTGAGGTAGGTGAGCAGCGCATTAAAGCAGCTTCAGAGATGATGCACCGTATTGATGATATATTATCCCGGGATAACCACCAAGAGGAGCTATCCCGCTTGAAAGCAGAGGTGGACAGGATAAACATACTTCCAGTGAGTGAGAAGGCAGAGTTAGAACTGCCCCCTGGGCTCATTAAGCTAAAACCCTGGCGCTCCCTCTGGTCATGGATGACAAGGCGGCAGTGAGGCAATTCATCCCTTGACAGCCATCATTGCTTATACTAAAATTCAGCAGTTTTTTAGGAGATTACCGTGAACAAAGCAAAAATCCTGTCAATAGTTACCTCTTCGGTTTCCACACTGTCCCCTTAGGGGTATCCTCAAGGGCGATGTCCAGTTCACCCAATTTAGTCCTAATATCATCGGCAAGCTGCCACTGTCCGGCTTCCCGTAGCTTATCACGAGTAGAAATCAAGAGCTCAACTAAGGGCTCAGCCTCAAGGGAAGGTTTCTCTGGTGGTTTGAGGGTCAAGCCCAACACACCAGCCAACTCTACCAGCAACTGCTGCCCTGGAATAACACTGAATCCCTCATCGCTAGCTCGGTTAATGTCTCTGGCTAAATCAAACAAGGTGGCAATAGCTTGAGGAGTATTAAAATCATCATCCATCGCCTTGATGAACCTTTGTTGGTAAGGCTCAATATCTACTCCCCCACCAGCTTTCTTACCTTCAGCCTCACTATAAGCTGCCTGGCGCAACCTGTCGGCTCCCCTCTCCGACGCCTCCAGTCCTTCCTCAGAGTAGGTAAGGGGGCTGCGGTAATGGGAGCTAAGAATAAAGATGCGGATGGTATCAGGGCTATACCTTTCCAGTGCTTCCTTCACCGTTATCAGATTGCCCAGAGATTTGCTCATTTTCTCTTCACCAAGCTGAACCAGTCCATTATGTAACCAGTATTTAACAAATGGTTTACCGGTAAAGCTCTCTGATTGGGCTATCTCATTCTCATGATGGGGGAAGACCAGGTCCTGCCCACCACCATGGATATCAAGGGTATCCCCCAGGTATTTCAGGGACATAGCACTACACTCAATATGCCAGCCGGGTCTACCCTTTCCCCAAGGGCTCTCCCATGATGGCTCACCCGGCTTGGCTGCCTTCCACAGGGCAAAGTCCATAGGGCTTTCCTTTTCTTCACTACCCATAGCACCTTCCGTAGCCATCATAGACTCCAGGCTGCGGTGAGACAATCTTCCGTAATCAGGGACGCTCTTTACCCTGAAATAAACACTCCCCTGGGCTGGATAGGCATAACCCTTATCCACTAAACCTTGTATTACCTCAATAATCTTTGGTATCTCTTCGGTAGCCCTGGGGTAAATATCAGCCCGACTAATATTCAGGGCATCCATATTATCAAAATAGCTATTGGTGTATTTCTCCGCCAGCTCGCTGGGAGGAACACCGAGCTGATTGGCTCGGTCGATAATCTTATCATCAATATCGGTGATATTCTGCACATATTTCACCTTATAGACACGAAACTGGAGATAGCGCCGAATGGCATCAAAGCTGATATA
>DAOWKM010000032.1 GCA_030643695.1 Dehalococcoidia bacterium
ATCCATATCATGGAGAGGGGAAAGAGGCTTTAGAGAGGGGCTTCGCCCCTCTCTTACCTACACTCCCCCTTCCCTTATTAAGTGAAGGGGGACAGGGGGATAGGTTGTTAAACGAAATAGATATCGGTGGATTCTGAGACAACTTCATAAATAGTCCTTCCTAAGTGGATGCCCGTGAAACCCCTCCCACAGGAAGATACGCTTAAGATTAGGGTGCCCATCAAAACTAATCCCCATAAGGTCATAAATCTCCCGCTCCTGAAAATCGGCTCCTCGCCACAAGCCAACCACTGAGGGAAGTTTAGGGTTATCCCGTCCATAACACCGTGTCTTCATTACTAGGCTATGGTTGTGCTTTAGTGAGGTCAGGTGATAAACCACCTCAAAATAGTCCTGATAATCAACAGCAGTAATGCTGGCGAGGTAATCAAAATCAAAGCCATGGGTAGTCTTGAGAAAAGTGGCTACGGCTAACAAGAACTCACTTTTAACTACAAGACTGTTGGGGCAAGACTCCACAATGCTTCCCGGAAATTGCTCCTCTAGCTTAGCGGCTATTTCTTTACCAGAAAGGGCAAGGGTCATTTCTACCTACTTTTTGCCACAATGCTTCTCTTAGATATTTTGTGATGTAACATTCTTATTCCATAAAGCAGGGCCTCAGGACGCGGCGGACAGCCAGGCACATAGACATCAACCGGGACAATGCGGTTGACCCCGGGCACCACACTATAAGATTGGGCAAAGGTGCCACCGCTAATAGCACACGACCCCATAGCCAGCACCCACTTCGGCTCAGCCATCTGGTCATAAATTCGCCTTAACTGTGGTGCCATCTTCCAGGTTAAAGTTCCAGCTACAATCATCAAGTCAGCCTGGCGTGGTGAGGCACGGAAGATTTCCATGCCAAAGCGGGAGATGTCAAACCGAGAAGCAGCAGTAGCAATCATCTCAAAGGCACAGCAAGCCAGCCCGAAGTTCACCGGCCAGAGCGAAGAGCGCCGTGCCCAGTTAAGCACATAATCTACTGAGGTTAACAGAATATTGTGGTGTGCTTCCTCCTCCAACCACCTATCAGGGTCAGGAATAGGCTGCTGACAATGTGCCTTCAGCGACTCTATGGCATCGTCCTCAGCCCTATCAAGCTCTGCGTCTGAATAGATATGTCTTTTATCTATATCGCCTACTTCCATTCTAGAACCTTCTTCTTCCAGGCGTAAATATACCCGATAGCAATAATGAGAATAAAGATAAGCATCGCCATAAAACCGAAACTTCCCAGCTGCCTGAGGCCAACAGCCCAGGGATAGAGAAAAACAACCAATATATCAAGAGCTAAAAATATGAGAGCATAAAAATAATAGCGGAAATTAAATTGAACCCATGTCCTACCCACGGTTTCCATACCACATTCATAGGTAGAACTTTTAGTAGGATTAGGTTTGTGGGGAACAATGTGGATAAATCTAAGAGAAAGGGGGAGGAGGAGAGTGCCAACGGTAAAAAAAATGGCAACGATGAGGAATAAGGCTATGTAACTATAGTTTGCCAGCAATCACTGCCTCCGGCTGCGTCTCATAACCAGTGGAAATTTGATCTAATCATATCCTATACCCTTCTATTATCTCAGTCAAATTTCTAAAGCAACTAAAGCTTCCTCTAAGAATTCCAGTTTGATGGGCTCTTGCTCCAATGCCTTTGACGCCTCCTCTATCCAGGCAATATCGTCAGCTCTCATCCTGACTTTCTGCCATTTTAATCTCTCTTCCTCTAGAATACTGGAAACCATCACCGGGCTGATATCTCGTTTGGGAAACGGCCTATCACTTTAGTCCTTCTCTTAACCCCTTTGAAGACTCGTTCAATGACATTACTGGTACGGATATGTTTTCAGTGACGCTCAGGAAAGCGATAGAAGGTAAGGTATTCCTCAAGGTGCTTGGTTAAGGTCTCAGCAGCGGAGGAAAATTCCCTGGGGTAGCAGGACAGAAACTGTCTGGTTTCATCCCAGGCATCGTCAAGGCAGGTAGCGTGGACAAAATGATGCGCCGTAGGATATCCACTGGGATTCACGGCCTTGACAGCCTTATAGGTGGCGATTTACAGGACAATAAGGTCTATCTTGTCAGTAGCAAAGCTGGAACAGGCAAAACAGTATTTTGTCTACAATATGTGCTGACAGGATATACTCAAGGGAGGAAAGGAGCAAGGGGTAGTCCCCTTTTCTCCTATCTGAATGGGGCTCAGGTGGTCGGAGGTTAAAATCCTCTCACCCCGACTTAAGCTCTACCTCCTAAGCGAAAGGGAATCTTCATTGCCCCCATAGCCTTAGATATTGCTCGGTGCCCCAACAGTCTCAGCACTACCCCACTATGCCAGTCAAAAGATAAATCATCAGCTTCAAGCAAGGTTTCAACAATGCCGTTAGATTCTATTATGTCAAAAATCCTATCAATCTGCTTATCATTCAAGCGTTCATAGAATTTTCGAGCCCAGTAGCCTATCCGCAGCTCCCGGCCTAGCTTCCTCCTCCACTCTCGCTGATAGGTAGCTAGACTCTTGGCTGATAGGTCATTGATTTCCAGCCCCTGTTGCAAACTGTTAGCTGCTATATCAGCACACAACAAACCATAGTAGATGCCGCCACCGGTAGTTGGCTTTACCTGCCCGGCGGCATCCCCCACCACCACTACTCTATCACCATAGGTTCTTGGTAACGGCTTTAGCGGAATTCCGCCATAGCTCGGCTCAGCCTCAGCCGAGACTATCTTCCCCTGAGCCAGTAAGGATGACATTAACCTTCTCAGGTAAGACCCTGGGTTACGGCGCGATAGCAGCCCCACCCGAGCCATCGGCAGTGAGGTTGGCACCAGCCAGGCGAAAAAACCAGGAGCGAGCTCCTGCCCAAAATAGACCTCCACCTCATCTACTCCACTTGTCTCCACCTCAGCCTGGGCTCCAGTAACAAAGTCGCTAACCCTACCCAGACCTAACCCATCAACAAGTGACGAGCCAAAACCGGTAGCAATGACTACCGCTCTTGCTTCAAAGTTTAACCTTTCTTCCCACCGAGATGCTTCAACCCTAACCTTATCATCCCTGACCTCTATGCTGTTGACCTGACTATTTAACACATATTCTGCTCCCTTACCCCGAGCCAGTCCAGCAATAGCCACATCAAGAGCTGCCCGGTCTACAATGCAGGCTTGAGTTTCCTTCCGCTTTAGCTTGAGTAACCTTCCTGAAGGCGAAAATAAGCTAGCACTATTTACCTGCCTCAAAATAACGCTAGCATCAATAGCAAAAGAGCTAACACACTCCTGCCCAATAATGCCCGTGCAGCAAATCTGTTCCCCTACCCTTCCCTTACGCTCCAGCACAACCACACCATACCCCATCCCAGCCAACCTATAAGCCACATAGCTCCCGGCTGGTCCACCACCGATAACAACCACATCATACAATTTCAATCCTCCATCACTATGTCCCCAACTCAAAGCGGGTGTGGAGAAGCCTTATCAGGTTATCACGGGCAATCAGTCCGATAACCCTGCCCTCGCTTACTACCGGCATCTGGTTTATATCACTCTCTCCCATCTGCTCCAATATACTTAGAGCATCCTGACCGGGATAAGCCACCTTTAGCTGGCTGACCGGCGTCATTATCTCTTTTACCGGTATCATATCCCTGTTCTGTGGGGAAGCAGCTTTGATATCATGTAAAGTCAAAATTCCTTCCAACTTACCTTCATCAGCTACCAAAAAACAACTGTAGCCAGTGGTGAAGATATGCTCCTGGACAAGCTGATTAAGAGTAATATTGGGGGGAACCACAGGGCAGCTAGAGGTCATCACCTGTGAAGCAGTAACCCCCCGAAGGGCTTCCTGCCATTGAGCCTGCCGATAACTGGCTGAGGCAGCATTCTCCAGGAACCAGCCAATAAAGGCTAGCCACAAACCACTAAACCAGTCATGAAGCAGGAATGCGATTGAAATGCCTCCAAAAATAAACAGGTAACCCACACCCCGCCCCACTTGGGTAGCAATTCGGGTAGAGCGCTTATAGTTACCAGTAAAACGCCAGAGAAGAGAGCGAAAAACACGCCCCCCGTCCAGAGGGAAACCTGGAATCAGATTGAAGGCAGCTAATATTACATTTATATAAGCCAGCCAATAAGCCATAGCGGCAATAGGCTCAATTATACCTTGAGTAAACAACCAAAGTAGACCAAACAAGCCACCAATTACCAGGCTACAAGCGGGACCAGCGGCTGCCATTTTCAGTTCAGCACTAGCTTTCGTCGCTTCCCTTGTCATCTGAGCCACACCACCAAAGATAAAAAGGGTGATACTTCTTACCGGGATATCATTAACCCTGCCCACCAGACTGTGAGCCAATTCATGGGCAACTACCGAGGCAAAAAATAATAGGCTGGTAACTATGCCCACAACCCAGTAGAGAAATTGTGGCCAGTGGGGGTAGTCAGCAGGAAACATCTGCCACGATAGAGAAAAGGTTACCAAAATAAATATTATGAACCAGGTATAATGCAGTCTGAACTGTATGCCAAAGACCTTGCCTAAATTAAATGCACTACCCATCTTCACTAAGATACCCTTAGCTGGGGCAAGAGTTCTATAGCAACCTTAGCCGCATGCTTCCCCGAGAGAAGCATCCCACCAAAGGTAGGACCCATACGGGGTAGCCCGTAGACGCTGGCAACTGCCATACCAGTTACGATTAACCCAGGATAGACCTCACCAGTGCGCTCCACCACAGCATCCTCCGATTTATCAATCCACAACGCCCCTTCTCCAGCTAGCTTGAGCATACCCCGCTGTTCCAGTTTTCTAACAGCACAGGCATCATGACCAGTAGCATCAATTACTACCCTGGCTTCTAATGCTATTGGGTCAAGAGCGGCAATCTCCTTGGGTAAATAGGCAATAGGACTCCAATTAACCACCACCCCAGCTACCCGATTATCTCCACGCATTACCAGGTCTTCCAGAAGGGTTAAGCTAAAAAACTTAACCCCAGCATCACAGGTAGCCCCAATGAGCTTAGAACAAGCCTGAGGAGCATCAGCCACATAAAGACCCTCACTAGCCATAGAGTAAGGCACACCCAGCTCATCAAGAATCTCCTGGGCTGGTGCCCTCAGGGTAACCTTATTCATAAAATAACCACCAACCCAGAAGCCACCACCCAGATAGTTATTCCTCTCTATAATCAGAACTTTAACCCCAGCCTTACCTAACTCCCTGCCAGCGATGAGCCCGCTGGGTCCACTGCCAACAATAACGACATCGCTATTAATATATTCCTCAAACTGGCGAAGGAAACTATCCACAATAGCCCTAGTCACTTCACCTTCCCTTACCGGATGAAACAGCGTCATTTAACTTCTCCTCTCTGTTAGGCTAGAAGCCAGACCTAGGCATGGAAACGCCTAGATACTCTCCCACTAATTCCATAGCGCAGAACTCACCACACATACTGCAAGCTGCCCCCGCTGAAGCATGCCGATGATGAACTTGGCGAGACCTCTCCGGGTCTAAGGCGAGCCTAGCTTGCTCCTCCCAATCAAGCCTCTTCCTGGCTACCGACATCTCTCTGTCCCACTCAGAGGCACCCTTCACTCCCTTAACTATATCGCCAGCATGAGCAGCAATGCGTGAGGCTATCACCCCCTGCCTTACATCCTCAGGGTCGGGCAGAGAGAGATGCTCTGCCGGTGTCACATAGCATAGAAAATCGGTGCCAGCAGCGGCAGCAATAGCACCACCGATGGCTCCAGTGATATGGTCATAGCCAGCGCCAACATCGGTTACTAATGGTCCTAGAACATAGAAGGGGGCATTCTTACAGATAGCCTTCTCCAGACGAACATTGGTCTCAACCTGATTCAGGGGCAAATGCCCTGGACCCTCAACCATTACCTGAACACCAGCCTGGTGAGCCCGATTTACTAGCTCACCGGCAGTAAGTAACTCCTCTACCTGAGCCCGGTCAGTAGCATCAGCTAAACTACCCGGGCGCATCCCATCACCAAGGCTCAGGGTTACATCAAACTGTCTGGCTAACTCCAGCAAGCGGTCATAATACTCATAGAGTGGATTCTCCCGCTCATTATGGAGCATCCAGCCTATTAGAAAAGCACCGCCGCGGGATACCACATCAGTTACCCTCCCCTGCTGCTTCAGGCAGGCAATGGCTGACTGGGTAACGCCACAATGCACGGTTATGAAATCAACACCATCCCGGGCCTGTTCCTCAATCACGGCAAACAGCTCATCAACAGTCATCTTAACTATGGCACCGTGTCTGGCTATTGCCTCAATCCCTGCTTGATAAATAGGCACAGTTCCTATCGGCAAGGAGCTAGACGCAATAATAGCCCGCCGGATAGCTGATATATCACCACCAGTGCTTAAATCCATAACCGCATCTGCCCCGGAATCAATGGCTACTCGCAACTTCTCCCGCTCAGTATCAACATTACCAAAGTCAGAAGAGGTGCCAATATTAGCATTGACCTTGGTCTTAAGCCCCTGACCTATGCCACGAGGAACAAGACCAGTGTGATTGGTATTAGCTGGAATTACTATTGTTCCCCCAGCCACACCCTGCTGAATAAACTCAGCTTCTACTCCCTCGTGCTGTGCCACCAGCTCCATCTGTGGCGAAATAACACCGTCTCTTGCCAATTCCAGTTGAGTCATACCTACCTCCACAAAAATAAAACCAAGGGCTTCGGCTGTTATTACCATACCCTTGGTCATCACCGCCGCTTCCCTACGCTCGCATTATCGAGATCAGGTTCACAGGGTTGGCATCAAACCGCCTCTCAGCCTTTGAGCACCCCCAGCGGATTAATATATTAACTTTACTTTTATAATATAACATAGTTCAACTCAAAGGGCAAATGTGCCTTGCTCAAGTGAGGGGCTCAACGGAATGGAGTTGATAAACAATCTAAACGATAGTAAAATATAACTAGAAAGTAGTGAGCTTAGGGTAAGGAGAAAGGTATGGAAAATAGCACATGGAAGGTTAAAACTGGGTTGGCTCAAATGCTAAAAGGCGGAGTGATTATGGATGTAGTCAACGCTGAGCAAGCCAAGATTGCCCAGGAGGCAGGTGCCTGTGCGGTGATGGCTCTGGAGAGAGTTCCAGCGGATATTCGAGCTGCTGGCGGTATCGCCCGTATGGCTGACCCCACAATTATTGAGGCTATTATGAAGGCAGTTTCCATACCGGTAATGGCTAAGTGCCGCATAGGTCACTTCGTTGAGGCTCAAGTGTTAGAAGCCCTAGGGGTAGACTTCATAGATGAATCTGAGGTGCTTACCCCGGCTGATGAAAGCCACCATATCTGGAAGCATGACTTTAAGCTTCCCTTTGTTTGTGGCTGCCGTGACCTGGGCGAAGCCCTGCGG
>DAOWKM010000033.1 GCA_030643695.1 Dehalococcoidia bacterium
AGACACCTAAATAAAGAGTCAGAGAGGCGAAGCCTCTCTGACATAACAAATTCCCCTTCCCCTTATTAAGGGGAAGGGGATAAAGGGGATAGGGTTACCTAATAAAAGGAGATTGCTTCGCTTCGCTCGCAATGACAGGATGGAAAAGGTGTTATTATGCTGGAGTGGTGGTAAGGATAGTGCTATGGCTCTATATGAAGTTCAAAGAAGTCAAAGATATGAAATAATATCTTTGCTAACTACAATAACCAATGACTATGACCGGGTTAGTATGCACGGGGTGCCACGGATTTTAGTTGAGCAGCAGGCAAAATCGTTAGGTTTACCTATTGAGGAAGTTTTTATTTCCAAGTCTTCTTCTAATGAAGAGTATGAATCTAAGATGAAAGGAACCCTTATCAGGTTTAAGCAAAACGGCGTTTCCTCAGTGGTTTTTGGCGATGTCTTTTTGGAAGAGGTGAGGAAATACCGGGAAAATAATTTATCAAAGCTAGGGATGAGGGGACTCTTCCCTTTATGGGGGAGGGACACTGCCGAACTTGGTAGGTCATTTATAGCCCTGGGCTTTCAAGCTGTCACAACCTGTATTGACTCAAGGGTTCTGGGTAAGAAATTTTTAGGCAGGGTATTCAATAAGCAATTTTTAACCGAACTTCCTCCTAATGTTGACCCAGAGGGTGAGAATGGGGAGTTCCATTCTTTCGTCTTTGATGGACCCATATTCAAGAAAAGAATAGCCTATACCCTGGGTAAAAAGGTATTAAGGGATTCATTTTACTTCTGTGATTTGTTACCAAGGGGAAGAGGTTGATAAACAAGATGGATAATCCTATTAAATTTGGCACCGATGGCTGGCGGGGGATTATCGCTGAGGATTTTACCTTTGATAATGTGCGGCTCTGCGCCCAGGCAGTGGCTGACTATCTCAAACAAGCCGGTCTGGCTAGTCGGGGGCTGGTTATTGGTTATGATACCCGCTTTGCCTCCGAGGATTTCGCCTCAGCCGCCGCTGAGGTGGTTGCCGGCAACGAGATAAAGGTCTACCTCTGTCCCAAGGTTACCCCCACGCCGGTGATAAGCTTTGGCGTCTTGGCTCAGAAGGCAGGAGGGGCTATCATCATTACTGCCAGCCATAATTCGGCTGCCTGGAATGGCGTTAAGTATAAGTCTGAATTGGGCACCAGCGCTTCCCCCGAGGTTATCGCTGAACTAGAAAAAAGCATTTCTCATATAACCGCTTCAGGGGAAAAAGTAAACCAGATGCCATTGGCTCAAGCTTTAGAACAGGGGTTAATAGACTATCTTGACCTGGACCCAATCTATTTTGACCAGCTAACCAAGCTCATTGACCTGGATGAGCTACGCCAATCCAGGCTGAAAGTAGTTGTTGACCCGATGTATGGGGCTGGTGCTGGCTATTTTAAGACATTGTTAGCCGGGGGAGATATTGAAATAGTAGAGATAAATAACGAACGCAACCCCCTGTTTCCCGGGATAAAGCCTGAGCCGATTGCCGCCAATTTAGCCAAGCTCTCAGCCACAGTTAAAAAGCTGGGGGCTGATGTCGGGCTGGCTACCGATGGTGATGCCGACCGCATTGGCATCATAGATGAAAATGGAATGTTTCTAACCCAGCTCCAGGTCTTTGCCCTGCTGTGTCTTTACCTGCTGGAGGTGCGTGGTGAGCGAGGTCCTATCGTGAAGACGATAACCACTACCAGTATGCTCTACCGCTTGGGCGAAATGTTCAAGGTGCCCGTCTATGAGACATCAGTGGGCTTTAAGTATGTTGCCCCGATAATGCTCGCTGAAAAGGCACTCATTGGTGGGGAGGAAAGCGGTGGCTATGGCTTCCGGGGTCATATACCAGAGCGGGATGGCATTCTGGCCGGTCTTTGTTTCCTTGACCTGATGCTCAAGACAGGTAAAACACCGTCAGAACTTCTGGCCTACCTCTTTAGCAAGGTGGGTCCTCACTACTATCAGCGGATAGATATTGAATTCCCTGGGGATGAACGCCAGGCGATAAATAATCGCATCAGGGATAATTTCCCAGAATCCATTGACGGTGTTGGGGTAATCAGCTCAGACACTACTGATGGCTTCCGTTTCATTCTAGCTGATACCTCTTGGCTGCTCATCAGATTTTCGGGAACTGAGCCGGTGCTTCGCATCTATGCCGAGAGTAATACTCCTGCCCGAGTAGACAGGCTACTTGAGCTGGGTAAGGGACTGGCTGGAATCTAAGTTTAGGGCAGAGGGAATAAGTAATAAATTACTAAAGGGGATAGGGTTACTAGAATTAAACTAAGGGGGTGAGGTAGATAATTAACTTGGACGACCCTCAGCTTTTTAAGCAATACGACCCCGAGGGGATGCTAGACCGCATCCACCAAATGCCTGAGCTATGTCAGCAAGCCTGGCAAATGGCGATGAAGTTTGACCTACCTCAGAGCTACTCGGAGGTTAACAAGGTGGTTATTCTGGGCATGGGCGGCTCAGCTATTGGTGGTGATTTGGTAAATAGCCTGGCAGTATCAGAGGCTAGGTTACCTATCCTTGTCCACTGTGATTATGGTCTGCCGGCTCTGGTTGATAATAAGACCCTGGTCATTGCCTCCAGCTACTCGGGGATGACCGAGGAAACCCTATCCTCATTTGAGCAGGCGCTGGAGACAGGGTCAAAGAAGCTGGTGATTACCACCGGCGGCAAGCTGAAAAGCATAGCCGAAGAAAGAAATGTTCCCGTTTTTAGCTTTGATTATGAGGCTCAGCCCCGAGCGGCTCTAGCCTTTAGCTTCCTGCCTGTTCTCTGCTTCCTGCAACGGCTGGGCTTCTTGAGTGATAAGTCAGCGGATGTGGCGGAAACAGTGCGGGTATTACAAGAGCTATCACAGAAGATAAACGAAGGTGTGCCAACATACCAAAATTCGGCTAAGCAACTGGCAAAAAGGCTGTATGGGCACTTATCAGTGATATATGGAGCGGGCATTCTCTCTGAGGTAGCCCACCGTTGGAAAACCCAGTTTAATGAGAATAGCAAAGCCTGGGCTTTCTATGAGGTTTTTCCTGAGCTCAATCACAACGCCGTGGTCGGCTACCAGTTTCCCTCAGAGTTAGCCAGTAAAATAGTGGTGGTTTTGCTTCGGTCAACTTATCTACCCAAACGCATTCAGCTTCGCTATCAGGTAACCTGCCAGCTTCTGGAGCGAGCCAAGGTTGGCTATCAAATTGTGGATGGTGAAGGTGGTAACCCGTTAAGCCAGATGATGAGCCTGGTGCTATTTGGCGACTATGTTAGCTACTATCTGGCAATGCTATATAGGATTGACCCCTCTCCGGTAAAAGCCATAGATTACCTGAAAGAGCAACTTGGTGAAGAGGGATAGGAGGAAATCCCAGGTCTTACCGCTTGGTGTATTGAGGGGCTTTGCGTGCCCGCTTGAGGCCAGGCTTCTTCCGCTCTTTAGCCCGGGCATCCCGGGTAAGCAGTCCGTTCTGGCGTAATACCGGCTTGAGGCTTTCATCTGCCCTTACCAGGGCGCGAGCAATACCGTGAGAGATAGCCCCGCTCTGTCCTGATATGCCACCCCCGGTTACCTTAATGGTAACATTATACTTACCAGCACTATCGGCAACTACAAGAGGCTCCATTATTGTTTGCTGGTGCTCAGAGAGGGGAAATCGTTCCTCATAGGGCATGCCGTTTACAATAATGGCACCATTACCGGGGAGTAGCCTTACCTGAGCTACCGCTGTCTTGCGTCTACCTGTGCCATGAAAGTAATTTTGCTTTTCCATTTAACCCTAAACCTTAATATCTTTCTTTGCCTCTTCGGTGGAGCTAGCCTTAGTCTGAGCCAGGTGTGGGTGGGTATCACCAACATAGACCTTGAGCCGTTTCATCATACTAGCCTCCAGCCGAGTGTGAGGCAGCATCCCCTTGACGGCATGCTCTATCACCCGAGTAGGATTAGTCTGCATCATCTTCTCTAGACTGATACTTTTAAGTCCGCCGGGATACCCTGAGTGTCTATAGTATAGCTTTTGCTTTGCCTTATTACCAGTAACCCGAATCTTATCAGCATTGATAATCACCACAAAATCGCCGGTATCCAGATTGCGGCTGAATATTGGCTTGTGCTTACCGATAAGCAGGCTGGCTACCTGGCTGGCTAGCCTACCTAAAATCTTGTCCGAGGCATCAATAACATGCCATTCTCGCTTAATATCAGAAGCCTTGGTGCTATAGGTTTTCATCTTATCACTCCGCAAAAGGGCATGGATAATTTACCTGCATAAGGCACAGCCCGCAAGCAGGAGCTGTTGGTCCAGCCAAGCCGGGTCTTTTCGCCTCAATTATACTACGAAACTCATCAACACTCATCTTACCCGAGCCAACCCTGATTAGGGCGCCTACTGTGTTACGCACCTGATGGGGTAAAAAGGAATTAGCCACCATATTAAAAATAATCAATTCCCCTTCCTTTTCTATCTCTGCTCTATGCACTCTCCGAATCGTGCTCTTCGTCTCAACCCCGAAAGAGCTAGCAAATGAGGCAAAGTCGTGCTCGCCAGTAAGAGCTTGACACGCCTGACTCATAGGCTTAATGTCTAGGTGGTCAGCAACGAGGTAACAGAAGCCCTCTCTGAGTGGAGACCGTGTCAGGCTATTCAATAT